>NZ_DAINNK010000005.1:0-121010 GCF_036735925.1 Povalibacter sp. | reverse complement strand
AGACGTTCATCGTCGCCGACTTCTTCCTGTTCAACGACCTCATGGGCGCGGCCGACCCGCCTCATCGCACGTTGAGCCGCGAACTCGCGGATCGTCTGATCGCACGCAAAGCGGCGCAGCCCGGGCTGACCCTCCTGCTCGTCACCGATCCGATCAACGATGTCTACGGCGGCGCGCCGTCGCCATTGCTCGAAGAGCTGCGCAATGCTGGCGTCAACGTCGTCACCACGGACTTGCGTCGGCTGCGCGATTCGAATCCCGCGTACTCGGCGCTGTGGCGCCTGTTCGGTCAATGGTTCGGCAATGCGCCGGGCAGCGGTGCGCTGCCGAATCCGTTCGATACCGAGCCGGAGAAAATCAGCCTGCGCAGCTGGCTGGCCTTGCTGAATTTCAAGGCCAACCATCGCAAGCTCATCGTGGCCGATCGCGCCGACTCGCAGCTCGTGGCCCTCGTGACCTCCGCCAATCCGCACGATGCCAGCAGCGCCCATTCGAACGTCGCGCTGCGCTTCGTCGGCGCGCCGGCGCTCGATCTCGTCGCGAGCGAACTGGGTATCGCGCGGTTCTCGGGCTGGAATGGACACATCCTGGCTGCCGCGCCCGAGACGCCGCCGGTCGATCCGGCGCAGGCCGTGCAGCTGTCGTACCTGACGGAAGCGGCGATCCGCAATCATCTGCTCGATGCGATCGATACGACCCGCAACGGCGATTCGATCCGGATCGCGACGTTCTATCTCGCCGATCGCAAGATCGTGACGGCACTGCTGCGCGCAGCGAAACGCAATGTCGCGGTGCAGCTCATCCTCGATCCGAATCGCGATGCGTTCGGGCGCCAGAAGGATGGTGTGCCGAATCGCCCCGTCGCGAACGAACTCGTGACGCAGAGCGGCGAACAGATCCAGGTGCGCTGGTATCGCACGCACGGCGAGCAGTTCCACACCAAGCTGGCGCTGATCACGCACGGCGACCGGCTGATCGCCTCGCTCGGTTCGGCCAACCTGACCCGTCGCAACATCGGCAACTACAACCTGGAAGCCAATATCGCCGTGGAGCTCGACAAGCAATCGCCGCTGGCCGCGGAAATGCAGGCGTATTTCACGCGGCTGTGGACGAACGAAGGTCCGCCGGGCACCGAATACACCGCGGCCTTCGGTGTGTATCAGGACGCGGACTTCCGTCGTTACTGGCGGTATCGGTTCATGGAAGCCACCGGGCTCAGTACGTTCTGAGTAGGAGAAGAGAAGAAGAATTTCCACGGGGGACACGGGGAGCACGGGGTCTTAAGAATTGAGAAAGTTTTCCTTCCCCGTGCTCCCAGTGTCCCCCTTCCTCCCCCGTGGAAATATTCCGGCTCTTTGTCTTCGACCTCCGTGAACTCCGTGTGAAATCCGATTCGGTCGGTTTCTTGCATGGCCGATGACGATGCACAATGTGCGGGCATCTCCTCGAGCAGCGTCGCCATGAATACCGTCGTCAAACCGATTACCCAGAATGCCGATATCCGTTACCTCGGCAAATTGCTGGGCGATGTCATCCGCGCCTACGGCGGCAATGAGATCTTCCAGCGCATCGAATACATCCGTGCGAGTTCGGTCGACCGGCATCGCGGCATCGCGGATGCGACGGCGCTGACGCGTGGGCTGGAAGCGCTGACGCTCGACGACACGCTCGCCTTCGTGCGCGGCTTCATGCTGTTCTCGATGCTGGCGAATCTCGCCGAAGACCGGCAGGGCCGGCTGAACGAATCGGGCAACGACATCGCCTCGGCGCTGCAGCAACTCGCCGCGCAAGGAATCTCGCGCGAGCAGGCCGGCGAACTGCTCGATCACGCCCTGATCGTGCCCGTGCTCACTGCGCATCCCACCGAGGTCATGCGCAAGAGCATGATCGATCACCGCAATCACATTGCCGAACTGATGCGTCAGCGCGATCTGGGACGTCAGGAAACGCCGGAAGGCGACGGCGTCGAGGCCGCGATCCTGCGCCAGATCGCGCTGTTGTGGCAGACGCGACCATTGCGGCGCGAGCGGCTGTACGTGGCGGACGAAGTCGAGATCGCACTCACTTATCTGCGCGATGTATTCCTGCCCGTGCTGCCCGGCCTGTATGCGCGCTGGGAACGCGCGCTGGCGCATCGGCCGAAAAGTTTCCTGCGGCTTGGCAGCTGGATCGGCGGCGATCGCGATGGCAATCCGAACGTGACGGCGGATTCGCTGCGGCTTGCGCTGGGGCGCGCATCGCAGTCCGTGATCGAGAACTATCTGGATCACCTGCACGCGCTCGGCCAGGAACTGTCGTTGTCCACCGAACTCGCCAGCGCCAGCGAGGCGGTGCTGAAACTGGCGCAGGACAGCGGCGACACCAATGCCGGTCGGGCGGACGAGCCGTATCGTCGCGCCGTGATCGCCGTCTATGCGCGGCTTGCTGCGACCTACACGAAGCTCACTGGCCACACGCCGCCGCGCCCCGCCTCGTCGACCGGCGAGCCTTACGAGGATGCGGACGCGTTGCGCGCCGATCTGGTCGCCATCGCACTGTCGTTGCGCGAAGGCGGTGCAGGATTGCTGGCCACCGGCGGCGCGCTGGGTCGCCTGATTCGCGCCGTCGAAACCTTCGGCTTTCATCTGGCGACGCTCGACCTGCGTCAGAACTCGGATGTGCATGCGCGCGTCGTGGGCGACCTGTTCAAGGTCGCCGGCGTCGCGCCCGACTATCTCGCGCTCGACGAAGCGCAGCGCGTGGAGCTGCTGCGCAAGGAACTGGCCAGCGAGCGGCTGCTGGCGAGTCCGTTCGCCAGCTACGCCGAGGAGACCCGCTCGGAACTCGCGATCGTGCGGGCAGCGGCACAGGCGCACGAAATGTACGGCGCCGCGGCCATCACGACCTACATCATCTCGAAGTGCGAGAGCGTGTCGGACATGCTCGAAGTGAACGTGCTGCTGAAGGAAGCCGGACTGTATCGACTGGGCGATCCGGGCGCGGCCGGCATCATGGTCGTCCCCTTGTTCGAAACCATCGGCGATCTCGAGCGCGCCGCGAACATCATGCGCGCGTGGCTGTCGCTGCCCGAGATCCGCCAGGCCGCCGATCGACGCGGCTATCAGGAAGTGATGGTCGGCTATTCGGATTCGAACAAGGACGGCGGCTATCTCACGTCGGTGTGGAGCCTCAATCGCGCCACGCGCGAACTCGCGGCAGCCTTCGCGGAAACGAAGACGGCGATGCAGATCTTCCACGGCCGCGGCGGTGCGGTCGGTCGCGGCGGCGGCTCATCGTTCGCCGCGATCCGTGCGCAACCGGCGGGCACGGTGCAGGGCCGCATCCGCATCACCGAGCAGGGCGAGGTGATCGCAGCCAAGTACGGCACGCGCGAAGGAGCGGCGCTGAATCTCGAATCGATCGCCTCGGCGACGCTGCTCAGTTCCTGCAAGCAACCCGTGGCTGCCGCCCAGGAAAGCGGCCGCTTCGCGCAGGCGATGGATCAGATCTCGGCCGCCGCGTTCAAGAGCTATCGCGGCCTCGTGTACGAAACCGACGGCTTCAAGACCTTCTTCCGGCAGATGACGCCGCTGCTGGAAATCGCCGAGCTGAAGATCGGATCGCGTCCCGCCTCGCGCACGAAATCGGATCGCATCGAAGACCTGCGCGCGATTCCGTGGGTGTTCAGCTGGGCGCAGGCACGCGTGATGCTGCCGGGCTGGTACGGCGTCGGTCACGCATTGAAGAGCTTCCCCGATCAGGCATTGCTGCGCGAGATGGCGCAGGGCTGGCCATTCTTCAGGGCCACCCTCGACAACCTGGAAATGGTGCTGGCGAAATCCGACATGGCGATCGCGCAGCGTTACGCGACGCTGGTGCAGGATCAGAGTCTCGCCACCCGCATCTTCGACCAGATCCGCGCCGCCTGGACCGAAACGCACGATTGCCTGCTGGCCATCACGCGCCAGTCGCGCTTGCTGGAAAAGAACACGGTGCTGGACGAATCGATCCGCCTGCGACTGCCCTACATCGAGCCGCTGAACCTGCTGCAGGTGGAACTGCTGAAGCGCCATCGCGCCGGCGAAACCGACGCGCGCGTGCGTGAGGGCATTCAGCTGTCGATCAATGCGGTGGCGACAGCGCTGCGCAACAGCGGGTGATGGCTTCCCTTTCTTGCTGTGGGGCCGGCTTCAGCCGGCCTGAAAACAGTCAGGCTGAAGCCTGACCTACAGAAGAGGGCTCTTCTGTCTTTTCTTACCCGCGATCCGCCGCGACGACAGCAGCCGTCCGGTTCGCCAGCTCCAGCGACACCTGCTGCATCGCCGTTTCGAAAGCGGCGGCGACGGACGTGAGGCGATTCTCACCCGCCTGCTTCGTCGTCCCGGACGTGATCGTCTCGATCAGATGCCGGTCGCGGATACGGATCAGACGGCCCGTGAGCGACACACGCACCGTGGGAATGGCGTTGCCGGCGCTGTACTCGGCCTGGAAGTCGCGCACTTCGATGTCGAGCAGATACTCGCCGCCGACGCGTGCCTGCTCGGCCGCGACGCTGCGGAACAGTTTCTGATCCTCCAGGGTCGTGACGAGATACGACTGCACGGTGTCGAGCACCGTGCCGCGCCACAGCGCGCCGCGGTAGTAGTCGAGTTCGTGACCGCGAATGACGGCGATGCGATCGGTATCGAGGCCTGGTGCGACGTCGGGTCGGCCGATGGCGAGATCGATCTGTGACGCCGCGCTGGTGCTGGCGACCGTGGCCGGCGGCGGCGTGGCGATCACGTAGCGCGTCGGCACCGGCAGGTCGCTCTCCAGCAGCGAACCGCCACAGGCGGAGATCAGCAGCGCGGCACCCATCGTCGCGGCGGCGCGGCAACTCCTTCTGACCGTAGCCCGTAGCCCGTAGCCCGTAGCCCGCTCTCTCATTTCGCTATCTCGATGCCGCTCACCGGCGGCTCATACAGAATCTGCGACGGATTTTCCTGCAGGCTGCGCGACAGATCGCGGAATTCGCGCGCCGCGGAGCGCGTCTCGCGAATCAGGCGCTCCATCTCGAACAGGCCGGTGTTGGCGAAGTGACCGAGCTGCACTTCGCTGTCGGCGGCGAAGCGGTCGACGCGCTTCGATACGTCTTCCAGATTCTGGACGATGCGTCCCATGCGCTCGATGGCGGCGCGCAGCTCCGGTCGCGCATCCGTGGTCATGCCGCGCAGGCTCTCGGCCGCGCCATGGATTTCCACCACGGTTGCCTGCATTTCTGCGATGAGCTTCTCCACGTTGCGGGCGCTCTGCGGCAGGCCCGCCGATGCGTCGCGCAGGCTCACCAGGGTGTTCGACAATGCATTCAGATTGTCGTCCGACAGCACGCGATTGACGCGCTCCAGCAACGCGTTCGCCTTCGACATGAGTTCCGGCACGCTGGCGAGGAAGGCATCGAAGTCGGAGGCGACGGATTCGATCACCGGGTAGCGCTTGCCTTGCTTGAGCTGGGCGGTCTTGTCGATGTCCGGCACTTCCTTGAGATTGATGTACAGCAGACCGGTGACGCCCTGCAGCCCAAGACTCGCGCGGGTCGCCGAAGAAATCGGCGTGGCGCGATCGATGTCGACCGTCACGACCACGCGCCCGGGATTGTCGCGATCGATGTCGATGCGCCGCACGCGACCGACGTCGACGCCGAGATAGCGCACCGGTCCGCCGCGCTCCAGGCCGCTGACGCTGCCGGCGAAATAGATCTCGTAGGTTTCGTAGTCGCGCGAATCGCGCGCGTCGGTGTACCAGAGCACGAAGCCCACGCCCATCGCGATGACGAGCAGGATGAAGGCGCCGACGGCTACGTAGTTGGCTTCGCGTTCCATAAGAGCTACTGGCGACTGGCGGCTGGCGACTGGCCAGAAATGCGATGCGCGCCGCAAGTGACTCTTCTTCTGGCCAGTTGCCGGTCGCCAGTCGCCAGTCGCCTCCTCATCTTTTCTCCCCTTTCGGCGCCTGCACCGCCCGTGCGCGCGGACCGTGGAAATATTCCTGAATCCAGGGATGCGGGTTCGCCATGATGCCTTCGAGCGTATCGACCACGATTTTCCTGTCAATGAGCACGGCCACCCGGTCGCAGGTGGTGACCAGCGTATCGAGGTCGTGCGTGATCATCACGACGGTCAGCTTCAGTCCCCGCTGCAGGTACAGCACCAGTTCGTCGAATTCGGCGGCCGAGATCGGGTCGAGTCCGGCGGTGGGCTCGTCGAGGAACAGCAGCGACGGATCCAGTGCGAGCGCCCGCGCCAGCGCGGCGCGCTTGATCATGCCGCCCGAGAGCTGCGAAGGCAGCTTGGCGCCCGCATCCGGCGGCAGTCCCACCATCCGCAGGCGCAGTTCGGCGAGTGCGGCGAGCGCGGATTCGGACACATGGAAGAATTCATTGATGGGCAGCTGGATGTTCTGCGCGACCGTGAGCGAACTGAAGAGCGCGCCCTGCTGGAACGTCACCCCGTAACTACGCTTCACCGCGAGCAGTTCCTCGCCCGCCATCTGGGTGATGTCCTTGCCCTCGATGAGCACCTGACCAGCACTCGGCCGGTGCAGGCCGAGCATGGTCCGCAGCAGCACCGACTTGCCGCTGCCCGAACCGCCGACGATCCCGAGGACCTCGCCTGGATAGACATCGAGATCGACGCCGTCGTGGACCACCTGCCGGCCGAAGCGATTGACCACGCCGCGCACGGAGATGATGGGGGCGGCTGCTGGCTGCTGGCTGCTGGCTGCTGGCCGGAGCGAGGACGCGCGAGTGTCGTGGACTGAGGTAGGCATGCGGCTGCTCAATGGCCCTGTTCTGGCCAGTCGCCAGCAGCCAGTCGCCAGTGGCCCTTCTCAGAAGTCGAGCTGGACATACACCACCGCGAAAATCGCATCGGCAAAGATCACCAGGAAAATCGACTGCACGACGGCCACGGTCGTGAGCCGGCCGAGTTCCTTCGAGGAATCGCGCACCTGCAGTCCGCGATAGGTGCCGACCATCGCGATCAGCAAGGCGAACACCGGCGCCTTGATGAGGCCCGCCCAGAATGTCGTCGGCGCGAGCGCCGCCTGCACGCGCGGAATGAACTGCGAGAGGGAGATATCGAGCAGCGTCGAGGACAGCAGCGCGCCGCCCGCCAGCCCCATCGCATCGGCGATGATCGTCAGCAGCGGCAGTGCGATCACGAGGCCGATGAGCCGTGGCAGCACCAGCACTTCGTACGGATCCACGCCCATCGACTGCAGCGCGTCGACCTCCTCGTTGAGACGCATCACGCCGATCTCCGCCGCGAAGGCACTGCCGGAACGGCCGGCCACGATGATCGCGGTGAGCAGCACGCCCATCTCTCGCAGCACGGCGATGGCGACGAGATCGACCGTGTAGATTTCGGCGCCGAACTGCCGCAGCTGCTGCGCGCCGAGATACGCCACGATCACGCTGATGAGGAACGCGATCAGCGAGACGATCGGAATGGCCTGGATACCGGTTTCGTATACATGGCGCGCGATCGACGGCACCCGCAGATGCCGGAAGCTGCGCAGCGACCGCATCAGTGTCGTGGCCATCCGGCCAAAGTAGCCGACGGCATCGCGCGTCTGGATGGCCTGCTGAACCGCACGGCGGCCGATCCATGCCACACCGTGCAGCAGGGTGGTCGGTTCCTCTTCGCTGCGCCGGGCCTTGCCCTGCCCGCGTTCCGCCATGTCGGCGATGAAACGGAAATGCTCGGGCTCGTCGCCGACGAATTCCACCTGCCCGCCCGCGGCGCGTGTCGCCTCGAGCCAGCGTTGCAGCAGCCATGCACTGGAGAGATCGAGCGTCTTGACGCCCGAGCAGTCCACCTGCACGCGTCCGCGCGCGGCCTTCACGCTGTCGAGCGCCGCTTCGACCTCACCGATGTTCTCGATGCGCCAGTCGCCGCCGAGGCGCAGGCTCAGGGTGTCGCCGGATTGTTGTGATTCGAGCAGCACGTTGCGCCGGATCGTAACAGAGTCCCTCATGACGACCGGAACAGGGCGCGTCCGTCGTGCCTTGTAACGCCGTCTTTCGAGTTTATGATCCCGGACCTGCTTTCAATCCCTGCGGAGACCCCTGAATGAACGAGGTCGAAAGATTCCTCGACCACAGCTATTACGGCAATTCGCTGTGGCAGTGGACGATCGCGGCCACGGTGCTGGTCAGCGTCCTGCTGGTCACGCTGCTGATACGGCGCGTGATCCGCAGCCGCTACCAGCGGCTGGCGGCGACGCCTCAAACCGAACTCATGGAACTGCCGCTCAAGGTAGCCAGCCATACCGGCCTGCTGTTCCTCGTGATCGTGTCGGTGTACGCGGCCTGCTCGGTGCTGTCGCTGCCGCCCAAGCTCGCGAAGCTGCTGCTGACGCTGCTGACCATCAGCGCCTTCTGGCAGGCCGGCGTCTGGATCAGCACGGCGATCACCTCGTGGCTGTCGCTCAAGCAGCAGCAGGCGCTGGCGCACGATCGCGCGGCCGCCGGCTCGTTCGCGATCATCACCTTCGTGGCCCGCGCGCTGATCTGGGCGATCGTGCTGCTGCTGACGCTCGACAATCTCGGCGTCAACATCACCACGCTGGTGGCCGGTCTCGGCATCGGCGGTATCGCGGTCGCTCTGGCCGTACAGAACGTGCTCGGCGATCTGCTGGCCTCGCTGTCGATCACGCTGGACCGGCCCTTCGTCGTCGGCGATGCCATCGCGGTGGGCGACTTCAACGGCACGGTCGAGCAGATCGGCATCAAGAGCGTGCGCCTGCGCAGCGTGAACGGCGAGCAGATCGTCATGTCGAATGCCGACCTGCTGTCGAGTCGCGTACGAAACTTCGGCCGGATGCGCGAGCGTCGCGTCGCCTTCACCGTCGGCGTCGCGCTCGATTCTCCGCCGGCGAAACTGCAGAAACTGCCCGCGGCACTGCGCTCGATCGTCGAATCGGAAAAAAGCACGCGCTTCGACCGCGCGCATTTCGCGCGCATCGGCCCCGGCTCGCTCGATTTCGAGACGGTGTACTACGTGACCACCGCCAACTACGGCACGTACATGGACATCCAGCAGAACATCAACCTGCGCATCATCGAAATGCTGGACAAGGAAAAACTGGAACTCGCCGTGCCGGTGCAGCGCGTATGGCAGCAGGCAACTGCAGGGCTGGAGGCAGGTCCGGAAAAGACCTAGCCGGAAGCGGAGACGGGGTTCACACGGAGCTCACGGAGGTCAGAAGAAGAAGAAAGAATTTCCACGGGGAGAAGAATGGGAACACGGGGAGCACGGGGATAAGAAATTTTCTGTTCCGAGCCCCGTGTTCCCCGTGTCCCCCGTGGAAATTTTTTCTTCTCTTCTGTCCTCCGTGATCTCCGCCGCTCCGTGTGAAATCTCCCGCTCTCAACTGCCCTTCCCGACGGCACGCACGCGCGGCTCCGAGCCGCCGGCTTTCTCGAGTGCTTCGATGAAGCGGCGCGACCACGCAGCGATGTCGTTGCGCTTCAGGATCTGCAGCATGGCTGCGTGACGCTCGCGCCGCTCCGGCAGGGGCATCGCCAGCGCTGCCTGGATCGCATGGCCCACGGCCCGCGAGTCATAGGGATTCACCAGCAGCGCCGAGCCGAGTTCGCGCGCCGCGCCGGCCAGGTTCGAAAGAATCAGCACGCCGGGATCGTCCGGGTTCTGCGCGGCGACGAATTCCTTCGCGACCAGGTTCATGCCATCGCGCAGCGGCGTCACGATGCCGACGTGCGCCGACCGCAGCAGTCCCATCAGCGTGGCATGGGGGAAATTGCGATTGAGATAGCGGATCGGCGTCCAGTCGGTGTCGGCGAAACGGCCGTTCGTACGACCGGCGGCCTGTTCGAGCGACTGCCGGATCTCGACGTAGGCCTTGACGTCGGAGCGCGACAGCGGCGCGATCTGCATGTAGGTGATGCGACCGACGTTCTCGGGATAGGTCTCGAGAAAATGCTGATAGGCGGAGAAGCGTTCGACCAGTCCCTTGCTGTAGTCGAGCCGGTCGACGCCGACCATCAGCTGTCGTCCCATGAGGCTGTCGTACATGCGGCGCACGACATCGGACGACATGGCTTCCATCGCTTCGTTCTGGACGGTGACAACGTCCACGCCGATTGGAAACACTTCCGCACGCAGGGTCCTGTCGCCGACGCGCACGCGCCCGTCGCCGCGGATCGCCTCCGCACCGAACAGGTGTTCGATGCCCGAGTAAAAGGCCTTGAGATCGTTCTCGGTCTGAAATCCGACCACATCGTAGTGCGTGAGATCGCGCAGCAGCTCCGCGTAGGGCGGCAGCACGCGCAGCATCTCGATGTTCGGAAACGGGATGTGCAGGAAAAATCCCAGCGGGCCGCTGACGCCCATCTCGCGCAGGTGACGGCCGAGGGGAATCAGGTGGTAGTCGTGCACCCAGATGAGGTCGCGCGGCTGCAGCAGCGGCAGCAGCTTCTGGGCGAACAGCCGGTTGACCGATTCGTAGGCATCGCGCTCTTCGACGTTGTAGCGCATGCCGCGCAGGAAGTAGTGAAACAGCGGCCACAGCACCTGATTGGCGTAGCCGTTGTAGTAAAGATCGAACTCGCGCTTGCGCAGATCGACGGTGGCGTAGGTGACGCCTTCACGGATGTGCAGATCGGGATCGCCGGGCGGTTCATCGGTGGTCTCGCCGCCCCATCCGAACCACAGCCCCCCGGTGCGCTTCAGGGCGCTGAGAACGCCGACGGCCAGGCCGCCGGGGGCCGCGGACTTGCGCGGCAGACTGATTCGGTTCGAAACGCAGACGAGTCGACTCATGCCGGTGACGCTCTCCCAGGGATCGCCGATGCCCCCGCCGGGCATCCGTGACAACCGAGAGTAAGGGCTCAGACGCCGGGATTGTTCCCGAATGCCGACAGATAGAGCGCGCTTGTTGGCGTTTCACCTTCATTTGCGTGCAGTTTCACCGCAGAACGCGACAGATCGCGACTACATTCCCTTCAAGAAATTTGCCTCGGACACCTCTGGAAGTCCGCCGGACGCCGGCAGATGGCCCTTCCCGCGCAATGTCGGCGGTGGGCGAGAGCCTGAATGGGCCCCCGCCTTTGCCGGCCCGGATCGGCGCATTGTTGGTTAGAATTCGCGCCCCTTCGACGCCCCGTATACAACCTGACAACCGCTGGAGAGCTGAAGTCCCATGAAGAGTCCCGTCAATGTCGCGATCACCGGCGCCGCCGGCCAGATCGGTTACGCCCTCGCCTTCCGCGTGGCCTCGGGCCAGATGCTCGGTCCCGATCAGCCGATCAACCTGCACCTGCTGGAAATCACGCCGGCGCTGGGCGCCCTGCAGGGCGTGGTGATGGAACTCAACGACTGCGCGTTTCCGACGCTCAACAAGATCGTCGCGACCGACGACGCCAAAGTGGCCTTCAAGGACTGCAATGTCGCACTGCTGGTCGGCGCGCGTCCGCGCGGCCCCGGCATGGAGCGCAAGGACCTGCTGCTCGCCAATGCACAGATCTTCTCGGCGCAGGGCAAGGCGCTCGACGCCGTCGCGGATCGCAACGTGCGCGTGCTGGTCGTCGGCAATCCGGCCAACACGAACTCGCTGATCGCGCAGCGCAATGCGCCGAACCTGAATCCGCGCAACTTCACCGCGATGGTGCGCCTCGATCACAACCGTGCGCTGTCACAGCTCACGGAGAAGACCGGCGTGCACTTCAACAAGATCCGCAAGGCCATCATCTGGGGCAATCACTCGGCCACGCAGTATCCCGATCTGCATCATGCGACCGTCGACGGCAAGGCCGCGCTGTCGCTGGTGGATCAGCAGTGGTACGCGGATACGTTCATTCCGGTCGTGCAGCAGCGCGGCGCGGCGATCATCAAGGCGCGCGGTCAGTCGTCGGCTGCATCCGCCGCATCGGCCGCGATCGATCACGTGCGCGACTGGGTCAACGGCACGCCGGAAGGCGACTGGGTCAGCATGGGCGTGCCGTCCGACGGCAGCTACGGCATTCCGGCCGGCGTCATCTACGGCTATCCGGTGACCTGCAAGAACGGCGATTACCAGATCGTGCAGGGCCTGAGCGTGAATGACTTCAGCCGCCAGCGCATGGATGCGACGCATAAGGAACTGCTGGAAGAGCGCGATGGAGTGAAAGAGCTGATCTGAGGCGGCGACTGGCTTCTGGCAGCTGGCCAGAAACGCACAACGGCGAGCGTGACGAGAGTCACCTCGCCGTTTTTGTTTTGCGCATCAACAGCATCCGGACGGATTGTCCGACAGCTCACGCGCTTGATGTGCTGTCCTTCGCGAGCTAGTGTCGCGACGTTCATCTTTTCGCTCTGGCCAGCTTGCCAGCCGCCAGTAGCCCGCAGCCCAATCCGAGGGTCTTCATCCGTGAGCAGCGTCATCTGGTTCCTGTGCTTTGCCCTCGGTGCGCTGGTGCTCGCCTATCAGCGCGTGTCATTGCTGACTGCGACTTTTACGTATGCGGCGGGCCTGCTCATCTATACGTGGTTCGGCGCCGGCAGTTTCGGCTGGCTGATCACGCTGTGGGTCGTGCTCGCGCTGCTGGTGTTGCTCAACATCGACGCCTTCCGCATCCGTTTCATCAGCCGGCCCTTCCTGCGCACCTATCGCCGCATGCTGCCGTCGATGTCGCAGACCGAGAAGGACGCCCTCGAAGCCGGCACCGTGTGGTGGGACGGCGAACTGTTCACCGGCGGACCGAACTGGGAAAAGCTGATGGCGGCCGCGCCGCCGCGTTTGTCCGCCGAAGAACAGGCCTTCCTGGACGGACCGTGCGAAGAACTCTGCCGCCTGGCCGACGACTGGGACATCACGCATCGCCGCGCCGATCTGCCGCCGCACCTCTGGGATTACCTGAAGAGCAAGGGCTTCTTCGCGATGATCATTCCGAAGAAGTACGGCGGCCTCGAATTCTCCGCCTACGCGCATTCCTGCGTGCTGGTGAAACTGTCGAGCCGTTCCGGCGTTCTCGCATCGACCGTCGCCGTGCCGAACTCGCTCGGCCCCGGCGAGCTGCTGCTGCACTACGGCACCGACGAACAGCGCAACTACTACCTGCCGCGGCTCGCGCGCGGCGAAGAAGTGCCGTGCTTCGCACTGACCGGTCCGCGCGCCGGCTCCGACGCCGGTTCCATTCCCGACACCGGCATCGTGTGCAAGGGAATGTATGAAGGCCGCGAGATCGTCGGCGTGCGCCTGAACTTCGACAAGCGCTACATCACGCTGGCGCCGATCGCGACGGTGATCGGGCTCGCCTTCAAGCTGTTCGATCCCGACAAGCTGCTCGGCGGCGAGCGCACCGACTACGGCATCACCTGCGCGCTGATCCCGCGCAACACGCCGGGCGTATCGATCGGCCGGCGGCATTTCCCGCTCAACAATCCGTTCCAGAACGGCCCGATCCACGGCAAGGACGTGTTCGTGCCGCTCGACTTCCTGATCGGCGGCGTGAAGATGGCGGGGCAAGGCTGGCGCATGCTGGTCGAGCAGCTCTCCGTCGGCCGCTGCATCTCCCTGCCGTCGAGCGCGACGGGCGCGGCGAAGGCCGCGGTGTTCGCCTCGGGCGCGTACGCGCGCATCCGCCGGCAGTTCAATACCTCGGTCGGCAACTTCGAAGGCGTGGCCGAAGTGCTCGCGCGCATGACCGGGTATGCGTACATCATCGATGCGGCGCGCTCCGTGACCACCGGCGCCATCGACGGCGGCGAGAAGCCCTCGGTGCCGGCGGCGATGCTGAAGTATCACGCCACCGAAATGGCCCGCAGCATCGGCAACGACGCCATGGACGTGCACGGCGGCAAGGGCATCTGCCTGGGACCGAAAAATTACCTCGGCCGCGGTTATGAAATGGTGCCGGTGGCGATCACCGTCGAGGGCGCCAACCTGCTGACGCGCAGCCTGATCATCTTCGGCCAGGGCGCGATCCGCTGCCATCCGTTCGTCCTGAAGGAAATGGAAGCGGCACGCGACAAGGACAAGCGCCGCGGCGTGAAGGAATTCGACCAGGCGCTGTTCGGCCACATCGGCTTCACGATCAGCAATGCCGTGCGCTCGCTGGTGATGGCGCTGACGCTGGCGCGTTTTTCCAGCGTGCCGGAAAGCGGCGCGACGCAGCGCTACTTCCAGCACATCAACCGCTTCAGTGCCTCGTTCGCGTTCGCCACCGATGTCGCCATGCTGTCGCTTGGCGGCTATCTGAAGAAAAAGGAGAGCCTGTCGGCGCGGCTGGGCGATGTGCTTTCGTGCATGTATCTGGCGTCGATGGTGCTGAAGCACTATCACAACCAGGGCGAGCCGGAGGAAGACCTGCCGCTGGTGGAATGGGCCTGCCGCACGCTGCTGTACCGGGCACAGGAACAGCTGCACAGCTTCCTGCGCAACTTCCCGGTGCGCTTCCTGGCCGCCTTCATGCGCTTCTTCATTTTCCCGCGCGGTCAGACCTATCACGCACCGAGCGATCCTCTCGGCCAGAAGGTCGTCGAGGCGATCCTGCATCCGACGTCGCTGCGCGATCGCGCGACGCACGGCATCTATCGCACCGTCGAACCCAACAATCCGCTCGGCCTGCTGCACGAAGCGCTGGTGCTGGCCGACACCGCCGAACCGCTCGAAAAGCGCGTCCGCGTCGAAGGCGTGAAGACCGGCCGCATCACCGCGCTCGATCTGCCGGGCCAGATCCAGCAGGCGCTCGCCGCGGGAATCCTCTCGGAAACCGAAGCCGCGGTGCTGCGCGACTACGATCGCCGCGTCATGGACCTGATCCACGTCGACGACTTCGATACCAGCGATCTCGCCGCCGGCTCGGCGCGCGAGGACGTCCGGTTCGCGCGGGCGGGGAACGCCTGATCCTCGGAGAGGAGTTTCACACGGAGATCACGGAGGACACGGAGTTCGGAAAAGTAGAGAAGAGAATTTCCACGGGGGACACGGGGAGCACGGAGACAAGAGAAAGATCTTTTCTGTTCCGAACCCCGTGTTCCCCGTGTCCCCCGTGGAAAATTTCTCTTCTTCAGACCTCCGTGTGCTCCGTGATCTCCGTGTGAAATTTCTTCTTGTTAGAATCCCCGGGCCTTCCCATCCGACCCGGAGAATTCGAATGAAACGTCTCGTCATCGCGGGCGCCATCGCGCTCGGTCTGTCCGCCATTGCCGTCGCCCAGATCAAGCGCACATCCTCGCCCGCCGGCGCCGAGGTGTATTTCATCGCGCCCGCGGATGGCGCCACCGTCGCCAGCCCGGTCACGGTGAAGTTCGGACTGAAAGGCATGGGCGTCGCGCCGGCCGGCATCGCATTCGACGGCGCAGGCCATCATCACCTGATCGTCGATGCGGACCTGCCGCCGCTCGACAAGCCGATTCCGGCCGATGCCAACCATGTGCACTTCGGCAAGGGCCAGACGGAAACGACGCTCGAACTGAAGCCGGGCAAGCACACGCTGCAGCTGCTGCTCGGCGATCAGCTGCACACGCCGCATGACCCGGCGGTGGCGTCGAAGAAGATCACGATCACCGTGAAGTGAACCCCGCCCGCACGATCCTGCATGTCGACATGGACGCGTTCTATGCGTCCGTCGAACAGCTCGATCGTCCGGAGCTGCGCGGCAAGCCGCTGATCGTCGGCGGCACGGGCAATCGCGGCGTGGTGGCCGCCGCGAGCTACGAAGTACGCAGGTTCGGCGTGCATTCGGCGATGCCGATGCGCGATGCGCTGCGCCGCTGTCCGCATGCGATCTGCGTACCGCCGCGCTTCGAGCGTTACCGGAGCGTGTCGGGCGTCGTATTCGAGGTATTCCACGAGTTCACGCCGCTGGTCGAGGGATTGTCTCTCGATGAAGCCTTCCTCGATGTGACCGCGAGCCAGGCGGCGATGGGCTCGGCCGAAGCGATCGCGACGCGGATCAAGCAGCTCATTCGCGAGCGCACCGGCGTGACGGCGTCGGTCGGCGTGGCGCCCAACAAACTGGTCGCGAAGATCGCCTCCGATCTGCGCAAACCGGATGGACTGGTGGTCGTGCACGAACACGAGGTCACGGCATTGCTCGATCCGTTGCCGGTGCGCCGCCTCTTCGGCATCGGCAACAAGACGGCGCCGCATCTCGAAGGCATCGGCATCTGCACGCTGGGCGAGTTGCGGCGCACGCCCGAATCGGTGCTGCTGCCGATCTTCGGTCGCTACGCCGCTCGCGTGAAAGCGCGCGCCGCCGGCATCGACGATCGTCCCGTCATCGCGGACTGGGACGAAAAGCAGATCAGCGCCGAAGAAACGTTCGATGCCGATCTCACCGACCGGCGCCAGCTGCACGCACAGCTCGCGCAACTGGCGGACCGGATGGCGGCGCGACTGCGGACACGCGGCTGGACGGCGGGACGGGTGGTCGTGAAGATCCGGCGCAAGGACTTCCGCACCTACACGCGACAGCGCACCGTCAAACCCGCGACGCAGGAAACACGGCCGCTCGCCGCAGCCGCCGCGAAACTCCTCGATGAATGGCTGGAACAGCAGCCGCGCGCCGCGATCCGCCTGCTCGGCGTGAGCGCACGCGATCTGACGGAAACCTCGCAGCTCGATCTGTTCGCGGTGCCGCAGTCGCGCCGCAATCAGGATCTCGACGCCGCCATCGACCACATCCGCCAGCGCTTCGGCAATGCCGCGCTGTCACGCGGCAGTTCGCTGCGCCCCGGCAAGTCCTGACGTCATCGACGTCTGGTACGTACTGCAACCCGCCGGCGCGCGGGACGCGGCAGCGTGCCATCGAGCTCGGAGGCAATGAGCTGATTTCCCAGCAGGCGCGCCGCTTCGAGCCGCGCATCGTCCGCATCGGCGAATCGGATCAGGTCCGGCCAGAACGCCGGATTGCGCGGCCAGCGCGGCGCGATCAGCCCGGGATAGTCGAGCGCGACGCGACGGATCCGCCACAGCGGCGCGTGCGCGAACGCCCGCACGATCGGATCCGGCATGCCGAACAGGAAGCGGGCCGCGAGCCGTTGCGATTGCGCGGTATGCCAGGCGAGGAACAGCGCGATCTCGCAGAACGCGGCCTGCATCGGCGCAGGGCTGATCGCGCCGTAACGCGCTTCGATGCCGCCGTCGCCGTGTCGCGGGGTTTCGTTGCCCAATGCGGCGTCCCAGAACCGCTGGTCGTCGAAGCCCAGCGTGTAGAGCGTGAACGGGCACGCCGCCAGTGCACTGCGCGCTGCGCCGTCCAGCGCTTCGAGTGCAGCGAGCGTCTTCACCGGCAAGGCCTCGCCGCCGACGCCCGGAACGGGCAGCGATCGCTCGGCCAGCATCAGCTCGACATAATCCCGATTGAGTTCGTGCGTGCGCGCCAACAGGGCGCGACTCAGCACGGGTGCCCGTGTACCGGGCACAACATCCTTGTTGCGATCGGACATGCAGATCCCTGCAGGAGAAAAGTGACGATTCGATTAAACAGGAGGCTTTACGTCGCGGTCAATCGCACCGCACACTAGCCCCGCGTCCACTCGAGACGCACGCGCCCAGGATGGGCGACGTCGATACATCGCAGGATCACGACGACGGACACGGAGGAGTCCATGCAAATCAGCAACGACTGTTATTTTCTCGATCGCCAGCGCCACGATCTCGCGCTGCGCATGATTCGTCACGAAGCGCGCACGTGCACGATTCGCACCTGCACCGGCCTCACCGACGATCGCATCCGCCGGCTCTACAAGACGTTCACGCACCACGAGGCGCACATCGAGGTCCGCCGCCACCGCGGCAAGTCGCCGCGACAGGCGTCGTACTTCACGCGCAGCACCCGCATGCAGTTCGAGGCCTCCTGCCTCGGCAATGTCTTCGCAGCGTTCGATCTGCTGCAGACGACATCGGGCGCCGACGAACTCGAATACGGCGAGCGCTTCTGCGATGCGTACGAAACCCATCGCCAGCTGGTACAGGGTCCGCGGATTTCCTTCGAGCACGCGTGGTTCCTGCTGAACCTGCTGAGTCGCGGCGCCACGCTGCACGCCAATCGCTGTCGTCACTGCAGCAGCCGCTATCTGCGCGACCGTTTCAGCGCAACGCGCAGACGCTGTCCGTTCTGCGAACTGAAAGCCTACGAGCCGATGTGCATCGGCCGGCCGGCCCGTCGATCGCCTGCACGCAAATCGCGACGCACCGCTGCGAACGCGCATCGCCGCGTGACGGCCAGCGCGTAACGGAAGCAGGCCATGACCGCTGCTAGACTGCGGTCATGGCACTGCCGCGTTCCGCACCGAACCATCTGGCCGGTCCGTATCTGGCGCGGCTGGCGCAGTTGCGCAAGGACGCGGCGCGCCTGCGGGCCGCGCTGGACAGTCCCGCCACGCTGTTCGTGCCGGTGTGGCGCACCCACAGTTTCATCGCGCGTGCGCAACAGGGATTGAGTGCGCAGTTCGTCTCCGGCCTCGCCCATCTCGGCGACATCGAACCGAATGAACTGATCCTGCTCGGCGAGTTCCGCGGCCAGCTGTGTTTCGCCGCCGAACTGCCGTCGGCCGCAGCACCGGCCGTCGATGCCCGTGCCGAGTTCGTCGATCTGCGCGGCGTCGCCGGCGATCTGATGCGCGACGAAGCCGGCCTGCTGGCCTACGCGCGCGCCATGGTGCTGTGGCGCGAACGACATCGTTTCTGCGGCCGCTGCGGCGCGCCCACGGTCGCGGCCGAAGGCGGTCACGTGCGCCGCTGCAGCGATGAACGCTGCGGCAATCAGCAGTTTCCCCGCATCGATCCGGCCGTCATCGTCCTGGTGACCGACGGCGACCGGGCGCTGCTCGGCCGGCAGGCAGCGTGGCCGCCCGGTCGCTACTCGACGATCGCGGGCTTCGTCGAACCCGGCGAGAGTCTCGAAGACGCGGTGGCGCGCGAAGTGCTCGAGGAGACCGGTATCGAGATCGCGTCCGTCGACTATCACTCCTCGCAACCCTGGCCGTTTCCCTCGTCGCTGATGCTCGGCTTCAGCGCCCGCGCCGCGACGACCGGCATCCAGCGCATGGATGACGAACTGGAGGACGCCCGCTGGTTCACCCGCGGCCAGATCGCCGCCGGGGACGTGGCCCTGCCGACCACGCATTCCATTTCCTTCCGCCTGATCGAGGATTGGTATGACGCCGCGTCGGCGATTCCTCTTCGCGAAGAACCCGCGGCGCGGCTCTGGACCTCGCCGGCGCGTGCCGGCCGATAGCAGCGCCCCTCCTGCGCTGCACAGCCCGCAGTCGGTACCGTAGAATCGCGGCGCGCCAGTTCACGCTGCGTTCCGTTTTCCCCTCCTATCATCCATCGCCCGTCAGCCAGCCATCCCTTTCATGTGCCTGCTCGTTCTTGCCTGGAAATCGCACCCGCGCTACCGCCTGATCCTGGCGGGCAATCGCGATGAATTTCACGATCGCGCCGCGGCGCCGCTCAACTGGTGGCAGGACGATCCGCGCATCCTGGGCGGCCGCGACCTGAAGGCCAGCGGCACCTGGCTGGGCGTGGCGCGTTCCGGGCGTTTCGGCATCGTGACGAACTACCGCGACCTGCAGGCGCCGGTCGAAGGCGCGCCGTCGCGCGGCAACCTGGTCCCGCGCTTTCTCACCGGCGCGACCTCGCCGAAGGAATTCCTCGACGACCTGCGCGGCGCCGCGCTGCGCTACTCCGGATTCAACCTGCTGGTGGGCGGCACCCGCGCGCTGTACTACTTCTCGAACCGCGGCGCCAAGGCGCCGACGGCGCTCGCGCCCGGCGTCTACGGTCTGAGCAATCATCTGCTCGATACGCCCTGGCCCAAACTGGCGCGCACGCGCTCGCGTTTCGCGCAGCTGCTGGCCGAACCGGAGCTGGCGGCCGACGATGTGTTCGCGATGCTGGGCGACCGCGAACAGGCGCCAGTCGACAACCTGCCCTCGACGGGGCTGCCGACCGACTGGGAGCGCGTCGTCTCGGCGCCCTTCATCGTCAACGAACGCTATGGCACGCGTTGCTCGAGCCTGTTGCTGGTGGAACGCACCGGCCGCACGGTGCTGCACGAACGCCGCTTCGATGCCATGGGCGTGCAGACCGGCACGACGCGCTTCGAGTTCACCAGCGCCGAAGTGCCGGAAGTGTGGTTCGAAGCCGAAGATCCGAACGCCGCCGCGGCGGTCGACACCTCGTTCGACTCCTCTCCCGAATGAGTCCACGGCGCATCCTGCGACGGCCCTGGTTCGCGGCGATGCGCATGACCGGAACCCGCGCGCGATGGCTCGCACTGCCGCTCATGCTTGCGATGACGGGCGCCCAGGCGAAGATCGCGATCGACATCCCCGACACGACGCCGGTCATCGAAACCAATGTCCGCGCCTTCCTCAGCCTGACGCGCTACGCCGACCGCACCGATGTGACGCCCGACGTGATGGCGCGCCTGCAGCGGCGCATCGTGTCGGAGGCGCGCCGCGCGCTCGAACCCCTCGGCTACTACGAGCCGGAAGTGAGCTACGACACGGTCCGCAACGGCGAGGACTGGAAAGTCACGATCCACGTCACGCCGGGCCGGCCGGTGCGGCTGTCCGAGGTGTCCATCGACGCGATCGGCGCGGGCAAGGACGAACGCGCGCTGCGGGAAGTCATTGAAGCGCAGGACCTCAAACCCGGACTGCGGCTCAATCACGGCACGTACGACGGCGTCAAAGGCGCACTGATCCGCGCCGCGCGCAACGAGGGTTACCTCGACGCGAAACTGACGAAGAACGACCTGCTGATCGACAAGAAAGAACGTCGCGCCACTGTCGCACTCGAAGTCGACACCGGCGAGCGTTATCACTACGGCAGGATCACGACGGAGCAGGAGGTCATCACGGACGATGCGATGCGCCGCATGCTGCGCATGAAGGAAGGCGATCCGTACACGCTCGACTCGCTGCTGCGCACGCAGTACGTGCTCGACGACAGCCAGTACTTCCGCGCCGTGAACATCGACAGCGGCGATGCGGATCCCGCAACGCACACCGTGCCGATCACCGTCAGCGCCACGCCCAACCGCCGCCATCGCTACGGCGCGAGCATCGGCTACGCCACGGATACGCGCGCCCGCGGCCAGTTCACGTGGGACGATCGGCGCGTCAACGAACACGGTCATCGCGCCAAGGTGGAACTCACGGCATCGTCGGTGCTGAACGAGATCGCCGGCCGCTACGTGATTCCGGTGATGGACGTGGCGCTGGAGAAACTCGAATTCACTGCCGGCCTGCGCGACGAAGAACTGGGCGACACGCGCAGCGAGCGTGCCGAAGTGGGCGCGGGACTGACGCAGGTCAAGGGGCGCTGGCAGCGCGTCCTGTTCCTGCGTCTCTCCGAGGAAAAAACGACGATCCCGGCCAATACGACGCAGCCGGAGACCAAGCCAACGGCGTTCCTGATCATTCCGGGCATCAGCTTCTCCACGCTGCCAAGCTACGTGCTGGGCGGAAAGCCCCGGGACTACAGCGTCTATGCAGAACTGCGCGGCTCGCCGGCGACGCTCGGATCGGATTCCTCGTTCCTGCAGTTCCGCACGCAACTGGAACGCATCCACCAGCTCTCCGACAAGTGGAGCGTGCGCGGGCGACTGGAAATCGGCACGAGCTGGGTCGACGAATTCTCGGAGCTGCCGGCCTCGCAGCGCTTCTTCGCCGGCGGCGATCGCAGCGTGCGCGGCTTCGGCCTCAACTCGCTCGCCCCGACGGATGACGAGGGCAACGTCATCGGCGGACGCAACCTGCTGACGGGCACGGTCGAATTCGAGCGCGCCCTGCCGAAGAACTTCGGCGTCGCGGCGTTCTCCGATTTCGGCAACTCCTTCAATTCCTGGAGCGATCCGATGCTCGAATATTCCGCCGGACTCGGCGTGCGATTCCATATCGCCATTGCCAGCATCGGCATCGACGTGGCGCAGCCGCTGTCCGAATCCGGCCGCGGCCCGCGCGTTCACCTGTACATGTCCACGATGTTCTGAACGGACGCCACGAAACAGAGACCAGCAAGCGCCGTGCGGAAGTGGATCCTCATCATCCTGCTGATTGTGCTGATCGCGCTGCCGGTCACGCTGATCGCGACGCTGCTGTACACGCCGCTCGGGCTGTCGATGATCGCCGCGCAGCTCTATCGGCTCGAACCGCTGGGCGTGCGCATCGAGGGACTGAGCGGCACGCTGCTCGGCACCCTGCACATCGACCGGTTCGAACTCGACCATGAGAACGTACGCGTGGTCTCGCACGACATCGTCGCCACGATCGATGCGCGCGAACTGCTGCTGCAGACGATTCGCGCCTCCTCGCTCGCGGCGCGCGACACCGTGGTCGAAATCCGCGATGCGCCGCCGACGCCGCCCTCCACGAAGCCAATGCGATTCCTGCCCAACTTCATGCGCGTCGACGTCCGCAACGCCGAGCTGACGGGACTGCGCTACGTGAACATCGACGGCACCGCGGTCGATGCCACCTCGCTGCGCGGCAGCGTACGGATCGGTCCGCGGCGACTGCGCATCCGCGACTTCCGCATCGACGCGCCGCAGTTCCAGCTCGCCGGCAATGGCAGTCTGCGCGCGGATCGTCCGCTGGGACTCGAACTGCGCGTCGATGGCAGCGCCACGCTCGAACGCGGCACGCAGATCGCAGCGAGCGTGCAGACCAGCGGCACGATCGAGCAGCTTGCGATCCAGGCGACGATGCTGAAACCCGACGTGATCAACGTCGAAGGCCTGTTCACGCGACCCGAAGGCCGCTGGCATCTGCATGGCAGCGTCGCTTCGCCGGCGGTGTCGCTGCAGCCGTGGATGGAAAACCCGCCGTTCTCCTTGCGCAACATCGCGCTCACCGTCGACGTGCAGCCGCAGGAAATACTCGCGCAGGGCAACGTCGGCATTCCCGAACTGTCGGGCCGCGATCTGACGATCGACGTCGCCGGCTGGTTCGCCCAGCGCGTCCTGACGCTGCGCAAAGGCGACATCGCCGTCAACGATACGTCCGCACGATTGCACGCGACGGGAACGGCCACCTTCGACGGCGACAAACCCACGCTGGACGTGCAGGCCAACTGGACGCAGCTGCAGTGGCCGCTCGATGCCGCGCCCATGATCGCCAGCACCGCGGGCACACTTACGCTGCGCGGTCCGCTGCCCTACGACTACGCCCTGAACGCGCACCTGCTCGTGCCGACCGAAGTCGCTCGCACCGCCGCGCCCATCGAAGGCGACGCCCAGGCCACCGGCGTGCTGGGCAGCGACACCCTCACCCTGCACGACTACACGATCCAGACGCTCGACGGCGCCGTGACGGGCGAAGGCTCGCTGCAGTTCGCCGTGCCGCGCCGCTGGTCGCTGGTGGCAAACGCCAGCGACATCGATCCCGCCGGCATGCATGCCGAGTTCCCGGGCAAGGTCACGTTCCGGCTGCAGGCCACCGGCGAAGGCTTCGACCAGCACGCGCTTTTCGACGCGCGTCTGGCGGATCTTTCCGGCACCTTGCGCGGCGAACGCATCAGCGGCAACGCGCAAGTGCGGCGCGATCGACAGGGCTGGGCCGCGCGCAACGTCGCGCTGCAGATGGGCGATGCGAGCCTGTCGGCCAACGGCACGCTCGACGGGCGCATCGATGCCGAGGTCGCGTTGCACGCACGATCGTTGCAGACCTTCCTGCCGGAAGCGCGCGGCAGCCTGAACCTGAGCGCCAGCGCCCATGGACCGGTGAAAACGCCGCGCATCGTCGCGAAGATCCAGGCAACGGATCCCCAGTACGCGCAATGGCGCGCCAGCGCCGTGCTGGCCGACGCGGATCTCGACTTCGGCGGTCAGAACGCATCGCGACTGTCGATCACGGCGCAGGCCATCGGTCAGGCGGAAACCGTCATCGAATCGCTGCGCGTCACCGGCAACGGCGACGCCGCGCAGCATCGCGTCGCTGTCGACGTCATCGGTGTCGGCGATGCGGGTACCGCGGCACCGCATACGACACTGCAGATCGACGGTCGTTATGCCGATGCGGCCTGGTCCGGCACGCTGCAGGCCACGGAGATCACGGACGGACGCCGCAGCGGCGAAGCGCTCGTCATGAAGGAACCCGGCAACTTCATCGTGTCGCGCGAGCGGCTGCTGCTGGAGAAACTGTGCATCGCGATCGGCAACGGCCAGTTCTGCGCCGACGGCAAATGGCAGCGCAACGGGCCGTGGGAAGGCACCGTCTCCGGCTACGAAATTCCGCTCGCGGCCGTATTGCCGCCTGCGGGCGCGGAAGCGGAATACTCTGGACGTATCGAAGGCCGCGTGCATCTGTCCGGCGCGCCGAACCGGCCGTGGCTGGTCGATGCCGGCGCGCGCATCATCGACGCCGCCGTCATCTATCGGCCGCCGGGCGCCGATCCGGAAACGCTGAATCTCGGCAACGGCGGTCTCTCCTGCACCGCCACCGCGGAACGCGTCAATTTCTCGCTCGG
This sequence comes from Povalibacter sp., assembly GCF_036735925.1. Classification (NCBI taxonomy): domain Bacteria; kingdom Pseudomonadati; phylum Pseudomonadota; class Gammaproteobacteria; order Steroidobacterales; family Steroidobacteraceae; genus Povalibacter; species Povalibacter sp. Next base: position 96,569 of record NZ_DAINNK010000005.1, on the reverse strand, counting down.
CGTGCAGGCCTTCGAGGACACGTTCCTGTACGCCAACGCCGCCCTGGAACGCAACGGCCGCAACGATCTGCTGCACCTGCCGCTGACGGGCGATCTCCGGGCGCGCGCCGCCGATGCGAACATCCTGCCGATCCTGTTCACCGAGATCGACAATGCCGCCGGCCTGCTGACGGCGAACGTCGACCTGCGCGGCACGCTGGCGCAGCCGCAGATCGACGGCCGCGTCGAACTGGCGAACGGCGCGTTCGATTCCTATCGCGTGAACCTGGCGTTGCGGCAGCTCAACCTGGTCGCGGATCTCGCCAACAACGGACTCGATTTCCGCGGCGCGGGGCTTGCGGGCGAAGGCCGGCTGAGCGTCGACGGCAAGTTCGCGTGGTCGCAGGGCGAACTGCGCGGCAACCTGAATCTCGGCGGCCAGAACCTGCTGGTGGCGGACCTGCCCGAATACCGCGTGGTCGCCTCGCCCGACCTGAAATTCGTCATCGACGGCCAGGACATCGACGTCGCCGGCGACCTCGTCATTCCCGAAGCCAGCATCAAGCCCGTGAATCTCGGCGGCGCCGTGCAGGCGTCCGACGATGCGCGCTACGTCGGGGAAACGCAGGCCGAGGAAGCAGGCCGTTACGTCGTGCACAGCGACGTGCGCGTGAAGATGGGCGACGACGTGCGCGTCGATGCGTTCGGCCTGCAGGGACGCATCGTCGGCGGCGTCGGCACCACGGTGCGCACGGGCGACACGCCGGTCGGACGCGGCGAACTCAGCGTCGCCGACGGCCGTTACGAAGCCTACGGCCAGAAGCTCGACATCACGCGCGGCCGTCTGCTGTTCGACGCCTCGCCGCTCGAAGATCCCGGGCTCGACATCGAAGCGCAGCGCAAGATCGAGAGCATCAAGGTCGGCCTCAACGTGCGCGGCACGCTGAAGGACCCGCGGCTCACGTTCTTCTCCGAGCCGTCCATGCCGCAGACCTCGATCATGTCCTACCTGCTGGTCGGCAAGGGCATCGACGACATGCAGAGCGGCGATGCGGTCACCATGAGCTCCGCAAAGGACACGCTCGCCGTGCAGGGCGGCGGCCTGCTCGCCTCGCAGCTCGGCCGGCGCTTCGGCCTGGAGGAAGTCGGCGTCGAGAGCACCACCAGTTCCGCAGGCCAGACCAACACCTCGCTGGTGCTCGGCAAATTCCTGTCGCCGCGCCTGTTCATCAGCTACGGCATCTCGCTCACGGAATCCATCAACACCTTCAAACTGCGCTACACCATCAGCGATAAATGGATTCTCAAGATGGAAGCGGGCGAAGTGCAGAGCGCGGACGCGGAATACACGATCGAGCGGTAAAGACCGCATGGAAGAACGGCGGGTGGATGAGTGCATCTTGGCGGCGCTCCCGTCACACTGCGCACTCCCTACGCAGCATCGATTACTCATGTCAGAACTCACTCCCGCCTGGTTCAGCAAGGCCATCGCGCAACCCACGCAATCCCGCTTCGTCGATGTCGACGGCACGGCGATCCACTATCTGAGCTGGAACGCGCATGAGACGGACAAGCCCGGCCTGCTGCTCGCGCATGGCTTTCGCGCGCATGCGCGCTGGTGGTCGTTCACCGCGCCGTACCTGACGGATCGCTTCCGCGTCTTCGCGCTCGACTTCGCCGGCATGGGCGACAGCGGCAGCCGGCCGCGTTACAGCTCTGAGCTGTTCACGCGCGACATCATCGGCGTCCTGGATGACATCGGACTCGATTCCGTCACGCTCGTGGGCCACAGCTTCGGCGGCTCGCGCGTCATCCGTACCTGCGTCGACTATCCGCAGCGGATCGGACGCGCCGTGGTGATCGACAGTTTCATTCCGGTGCCGGAGATGCCGCGCCGCGAACCGCCGCCCAATCCGCCGCGGACCAAGAAGACGTACGCCACCTACGAAGCGGCCCGCGCCCGTTTCCGGCTCATTCCGGAACGCAACTGCTCCGCCGGCTATGTGCTCGACTACGTCGCCGAGCATTCGCTGAAGCGGACGGACGGTGGCTGGACCTGGAAGTTCGACGAGAACTACGAGCCCCATCACGCCGATCCCGTCGCCGAGGCGGCGGATTCCGCGGCGAAGCTGCAGCGCGTGGCGTGCCCCGTCAGCATCATCTACGGCGAGCACACCGTCGTGATGCCGCGGGCGCTGGCACGGCGGGTCACGAAGTACCTGCCCCAGGGCCGCGGCCCGGTCGAGATTCCCGAATCGCATCACCACGTGCTGCTCGACCAGCCGCTGTCGCTGGTGTCGGCGTTGCGGGCGGTGCTGATCTGACCGCCCGCCAGTGACGTGCGCTATCGGCCGCCCGCCGCGCCGGGCCGCCAGTTCAGGCTGACGAAGTACATCGGCCCGAAGGCATTGACGGGCTGGGTATCGACGAGGAAGCGCGGCGGCTGTTCATCGGTGAAGTTGCTGATGCCGAGCCGCACGCCCAGGCCGGTGTCGATCCGATAGCCGGCCGACAGGTCGTGTACCCACACCGCATCGAGATGAATCGGCGGACCGCCGAACTGCGTGGTGATGAACGGCACGCTTTCTTCGTCCGTCGACAGTTGCGAGCCGTACCACAGCGAATTCCAGGTCACGTCGAACGGTCCCCGCGTCCAGCTCAGGCTCGTGGTGGCCGTCCATTCGGGCGTTCCATATTCGCCGAGCCGGTTGTTGCCGACCGACGGCTGCCCGGCGATGCGGTACTCGTCATAGCGCAGCACGCGGGTGGCATTCAGCGCGAAGTCGAGGGTGCCCGCCGACGCGAGCGGGAAGCGTTGCTGGAAGGCGATGTCGATGCCGGACGTGACGATCGAGCCGTAGTTCACCAGCAGATCGGCGCCGCGCGTCACGCGCAGGTAGGCGAGCGAGGCCGGATCGCGATCACGCTGGTGCTGCGCACAGAAGGCATTGTCCAGCGAGGCCGCGTCATAGCACGCGGCAATCGCGGTGCCGTAGTCGACGAACTCGATGTCGTCGTCGAGTTCGATGCGGTAGTAGTCCAGGGTCAGCGAGGTATTGGGCAGCTTCGCCGGCGTGATGACCAGGCCCGCGGTCAGTGTATGGGCGACTTCGGGCGTGAGATCGGGATTGGTGCCGCTCACCGATTCGAATGAACCGGCGCTGCTCTCTTCGACGAAGTCTGCGGGAATGCCGTCGGCGGCACAGTTGCGACGGCGATTGTTCGGCGCGGGACCCTGGTCGATCTGGGTCACGACGCACGGATCGTAGCCCGTCATGCCCGGCGTCAGTGTCGATGTCGTCGGCACGAACAGATTGCCGACGGTCGGCGCACGGATGGCGCGCGACACGCTGCCGCGCACGCGCAGGCCCTGCACCGGCGCCCAGACCAGGCCGCTGCCAAAGGTGAAGGCGCCGCCCGAACGCGAGTAGTCGGAGTAGCGACCCGTGGCCGTGATCAGCAACTCCTCCGCGCCGCGCACCTCGCGCAGCAGGGGAATCGCGAAGTCTGCAAACACTTCCTTGACGTCGATCGAGCCGGCAATCGGCGTCAGCGACATGCCATAGGCATGGCCATCGATGATGTTCTGCGACGCCGACGAGCGGCTCGATTCGCGCCGGTATTCGGCGCCCGCCGTGTAGACGATCGGCCCCGCCGGCAGGCTCAGCGCCTCATCCAGTTCGCCGCTCAAGGCGCCGCGAAACACCACCTGTTCCAGATCGGTCGACAGGTCGGCAGGGAAGTTGAGGAAGCGCAGCGTCTCGGCCGACTGCTGCGGAAACGAGCCGCCGGGACTGAACGGATTCAGCGGCTGGCATTGGCCATCGCCCGCCGCGAAGGTGACGAAGTCGATGCCGCCCGGCGGCACCGCGGTCGGATCGATGTTCGAGCGGCACACCGGCTTGCCCGTCACCGGATCGGCAACGACATCGAGCGCCGCGAACAGCCGATCGGTGTAGACGACGCTGCGCGTGTTCTTCTGCCGCGTGCTGCCGAACTGGCCGGAGATTTCATAGTGCATGCGCTCGCCGAGCGTGCCTTCCACGCCGCCCACCAGCTGGACGGTGCGCGAGGTCTGCTTGTCGCGACCCGAGTAGGTGAACAGATCGCGCGACGACAGCACGCGCGCCGCGCTGACCTCGACGTCCGGATTGGCCGCCACGAAATCTTCGTACAGATCGAGCAGCGATTGCGGAATGAAGGGATTGTCCAGCCCCAGCGGCTGATAGCGCGGAATCACGTTGAAGGCATTGTCGGCGCGATTCGCCGCCTCGGCCGTCACGAACTTGGTCTCGAGAAATGCGCGCGCGGAATCGCTCAGGCGCACGCCGCCATTCAGCGCCACCACCACGCGTTCGAACTTCGGATCGAGGATGGTCACGTCATCGGGCGGATACAGATCGCCATCGCCATCCGGCGTGGAGAAGCCGCCGAAGAACGTGCCGTTGCGATAGGCGCGCAGCTGCCCGGAATGCTCATCCAGCGTCCAGCAGTTCTCGCGCCGCCCGCCGGTGAATGGCCATGCCGTTTCGCAGTCATCGACACCGTCGTGGTTGAGATCCCCTCCGATGGCGTCGGCAAGTCCATCACCGTCGATATCGAATCCGAAACTGCCGGTCCGGTTGTATTCGGCCCACTTGTAGCCGCGCAGGTAGGCGATGGTGCGCGGATCGTTGGCGGCCGCGAGACGCTCGGCAGAGAAGAGCTGCTGCACCTGCGGATCGAGCGTCGCGATGAAGTCGCCCGCGCGCACGCCGGCGGCGATCAGTTCTGGGGTCAGATCCGCGGTCTGCGCATACAGGTTCGGATTGCCGACCGGCTGGTAGGTGCTGTTGACGCCGACGCCGGAGTTTCGGGCGTTGATTTCGGAACGCTTGGTGAAATCGAGTGCCAACGTCACGTTGGCGCGGTCGTCGGCGCCGAAATTGATGCCGCTCAGCAGCGATCCGGAGTACTCGCGGCCCAGTCCGCCTTCGTACTGGCGTGCCTGCGCCGCTGCTTCGATGCCTTCGAAGTTTTCCTTCAATACGAAGTTGAGTGCGCCTGCGGCGGCATCGCCGCCATACAGCGCCGCTGCCGAACCGGTGATGAGATCGACCCGTTCGATGAGCGACACCGGAATGGCATTGGTGTCGACCGCGGAGGAATCCGCCGAACCAGCGACGTGCCGCCGGCCGTTCACCAGCACGAGCGTGCGATCGGGACCGAGATCGCGCAGATTCGCGAGCGACGTCGGAAACGGCACCCCGGAGCCGTTGGCAAAGTCCAGTCCGAAAACGACGCTGTCGGCGCGGGTCGTCGACTGCATTGCCGCCGGCATGCGGTGCAGGATTTCCTGGGCCGACTGTGCGCCGATGCTCTCGATCAGCTCGCGACCGACGCTGTCGACCTGCGATGGCAGCTCGAGCAGTTCTGCGGCCTGCCTGTCGCGAATCCCTTCGACGACCACCTCATCGACGAGCCCGCCGCGCGCAATGGCGCCCGCGGACGCCTCCGCACTCTGTGCGTTGGCGAATGAGCCGTTCAGCAACAACCAGGGAGCGACCGCGCACCCGGCAACAACCATCTTTTTCACGGTGAACCTGCGACAGAAGTAATGAAATCCAGCCAGCGGCGGCCAAGCGGCGGCCAAGCGGCGGCGTTGGACGCTGTTGTTCTTGTCAGGGGCTTGGATGGAAGCGGCGCCGCCCGATCAGCGGTGGCGTACCGGCTTCAACTGCGGATACAGCGGTCGGAAGCCTGCAACTCCGACGGTCCTGGCGAACCCATCAATTGAGAATGATTCTCAGTATAGCTTCAAAGCCGGCGCGGGGAACAGGCGGGGAAAGGGCGCAACCGTCAGTCGAACTCCGTCGCCCACTCCCGATGCACGTGATGCTCGTACATGCGATGGATCTGCTTCGCCGTCGAGCGTCCCGTCGATAGTTCGGGCAGCGCATCGAGCGGATAGAACTCCACGCCGTCAGTTTCGTGACTCAGGCGCGGCTCACCACCGGTGATTTCGCAGATGAAGAACGCCTTCCAGGAGTGGAACAGGTACGGCGGGTGATCGTGCAGGTTGCGGTCGTACACGGCGGCGAGTTTGACGGCGCGCGCCGTGAAGCCGGTCTCCTGTTCGATTTCCTTTTCGATGGCGCGTGACGGCGTGTCGTTGATGTCGGCCCAGCCGCCGGGCAGCGTCCACATCCCGTCGATGGTTTCACGCACCAGCAGCACGCGCTGGTCGCGAAAGATCGCGCCGCGCACGTCCATCTTCGGCGTCGCGTAACCGTCCTCGACGAACCAGGTCTGGCGCAGCTGTTCCGCGGGCAGGCCGGACTCGATCGCAAGCAGGCCCGTCGCGATCTCGACGATCTCGCGATAACGCTCGCGATCGTATTCCTCGTGCGTGAAATGCAGTCCGGACTGCGCCAGCGCCAGCAGGCGGCGGGCGTGATCGAGCGAGGTAGGCATGAGGCCGAGCAAAGCACAGGCGGCCTGCGGCGTAAATACGCTGGCATGACGATCGGCATCCTGCGCGTTACGCTGCGATTCATGAATAGTCCGACGCCCGATCCCGTTCCCGTCCCTTATACCGAACTGTCCGCCGACGCCCTGCGGGGCGTGATCGAATCGTTCGTGCTGCGCGAAGGCACAGACTACGGCGCACACGAATATTCGCTCGAGGAAAAAGTCGCGCATGTGATGCGCCAGCTCGAACGCAGCGAGGCGCGGATTCTCTTCTATCCGGCCACCTCGACGGTCGATGTCGTCGTGGCGGATCGGGGCAAGGAAAAGCAATAGCCGCAAAAAGGCGCAAGGGACACAAATAGGGAAGAGAAAAGATTTCCTTTGAGTCCTCTGCGCCTTTTTGCGGCCATTCTCTTCTATCATCTCCGCGCCCCGCCGATGCGTGATCCATGAGCACTCCTGCTACGACCCCTCAGACCGACACTCGCGGTTTGGCTGCCGCCGCGGGCGCATTCTTCATCTGGGGCCTGCTGCCGCTTTATCTCAAGCTGCTGCACGCCGTGCCGGTGCTGCAGGTCACTGCGCATCGACTGACGTGGGGCTGCCTGTTCGCGCTCGGCTGGCTCGCGTTGCGTGGCGAACTCGGTCATGTACGCGCGGCGCTGGGCAATCCGCGCGTGCTGGTGCGTCTGCTGGCGAGCGCGACGCTGGTCGGCAGCAACTGGGTGATCTACGTCTGGGGCGTCGCCAACGACCGCGTCATCGAAACCAGTCTCGGCTACTTCATCAATCCGCTGGTGAACGTGCTGCTGGGCGTGGTGTTGCTGTCGGAACGCCTGAACCGCGCGCAATGGACCGCTGTCGCCATCGCCGCGGCCGGCGTGATGTACCTGACCTGGAGCGCCGGCCATCCGCCGTGGATCGCACTGGCGCTTGCGATCACGTTCAGCCTGTACGGCTTCGTGCGCAAGGTCGTCCAGGTCGACTCGCTGGCGGGACTGGGCAGCGAAACCCTGCTGCTGCTGCCGCTGGGCCTGGGTTATCTCCTCTGGTGCGAAGCCGCCGGCAGCGGCGTGCTCGCCCATACGAACTGGTTCACCAACCTGCTGCTGGTGTTGAGCGGTCCGATCACGGCGGTTCCGCTGGTGCTGTTTGCCTTCGGCGCGCGGCGCATTCCGTACTCGACGGTCGGATTGCTGCAGTACATCGGCCCGACGCTGCAGTTGCTGCTGGGTGTCTTCATCTTCCACGAACCGTTCTCGGGACCGCGCGTGATCGGTTTCGCGCTGATCTGGTCGGCGCTGGCGATCTACGCGATCGACGGGGTGCGGCGGAGCCGGGGGAACCGGTAGCTGCTCCTCCGCCTGTGGGGCCGGCTTCAGCCGGCCTTTCCGGGAATGTCAGGCTGAAGCCTGACCTACAGGAAGCACAGAGCCGTTGACATGCTCTGCATATTTATGCAGAGTACGCGCGTTTTTATGCAAAGAGCTATTCCGCACCGCTGACCGCCATGGCCGCCGACATCCGCCAATCCGTTTCCCGCCGCGCCGCGATCGTCCGGATCATCCGGGATTCGACCGTGCGCAATCAGGAGGAACTGGTGAAGGCGCTGCACAGGCAGGGCATCGAGGCGACGCAGTCGAGCGTCAGCCGGGACCTGCGTGAACTCGGCGTCGCCAAGGCGGGCGATCACTACATTCTGGCCACGGAAGAACCGCTGCCGTCGAATCATTTCGCCGCGGTCGCCGGCTTCGTCATGGGTGTCCGCACGGCGGGCGACTCGCTCACCGTCGTCAAGACGACCACCGGCACGGCGCAGAGCGTCGCGGTGGCGATCGACAGGTCCGACTGGCCGGAAGTCGTCGGGACGATTTCCGGCGACGACACCATTTTCATCGCAACCGAAGATGCCCGCGCCCAGCGCAAGCTGCGCGAGCGCCTGCGCGAAAACTTCAGGATCTGAACAGCCCCCTCCCTGCCCTCCCCCGCGGAGCGGGGGAGGGGAAGAACCATTCACCGAACAACCGACATCTACGACACGCACCTTCTGCCCCCTCCTCCGCTTGCGGGGGAGGGTTGGGGAGGGGGCCAACGACCACCGAAGCATCATCGACATGACCGACACACTCGCACCCGGCTCCGAACCCATCCTGCTCGCCTTCTCGGGCGGCCTCGATACGTCCTTCCTCGTGCCGTGGCTGAAGGAGAACTACGGCCGGCCGATCATCACGGTGACCGTCGACACCGGCGGCATCGATGCCGACTCAGCGAAGGTGCTGGATCAGCGCGCGCGTGCGCTCGGCGCGCAGGATCACGTGCTCGTCGAAGCCAAGCAGGGTTACTTCGACCAGGTGCTCAAGTACCTGATCATCGGCAACATCAAGCGCGGCCAGATGTATCCGCTGTGCGTCGGCGCCGAGCGCGTCATGCAGGCGCAAACCATCGCGGAGTACGCGCGCAAGATCGGTACGAAAGTCGTGGCGCACGGCTGCACGGCCGCAGGCAATGACCAGGTGCGCTTCGAAGTCGCGCTGCGCACGCTGGCGCCGGAACTGACCATCCTCGCGCCGGTGCGCGACAAGGCATTCAAGCGGCCGGAACAGCTCAAGTATCTCGAAGACCGCAAGCTCACGGTGCCGCCGTACGGCGCTGCGTATTCCGTGAATCGCGGCCTGTGGGGCGTGACGATCGGCGGCAAGGAAACGCTGACCTCCGACGGCAGCATTCCCGATCACGCCTGGGTGCTGTCGAAAGATGCATTTGCGAAGCCGAGCGCGCCGGAGTCGCACAGCATCGGCTTCGAACAGGGCGTGCCCGTCAGTCTCGACGGCGCGAAGCTCGGCGCCGTTGCCGTGATCGAGAAGCTCGAAACCATTGGCGCGAAGTTCGGCATCGGCCGCGGCATTCACCTAGGCGACACCATCATCGGCACCAAGGGCCGCGTGGCGTTCGAAGCGCCGGCCGCCGACGTGCTGATCAGCGCGCATCGCGAATTGGAAAAGCTGGTGATGACCGGCCGCCAGCAGCGCATCAAGGAAATAGTGGCAGGTCCGTATGGCGATCTGGTGCACGAGGGCCAGCATCTCGATCCGGTGTGCCGCGACATCGAGGCGCTGTTCGTGAATTCGCAGGCGCGCGTCACGGGCGAAGTGAAAGTGCTGTATCGCCCGGGCAATGCCTTCGTCGAAGGCGTGACTTCGCCCTACTCCATCATGGCCGCCTCGAAGGGCGTCTATGGCGAAGCGGCCGGCGAATGGACCGCGGCCGATGCGCTGGGCTTCTCGAAGATGGTCGGTCTGCCGGGCATGTTCTGGACCCGCGCCGGCAAGGGCAAGTAGTTCGTTTCTCCCAACCTGACAGGTGCCATCCTGCAATGAAGACAGTCGTCGTCGACAAGATCGCTTCCATCACTCAGGCGCTGAACCTGGGTCATGAACTGCGCGTCGCCACCACGGACATTCCGTGCGAGGAAGGCGTGGTGCTGGTGTGCGAGATCCTCACCAACAAGTCGACGTACAACACGCTCGAGCTGACCAGCGGTCGCATGGCCAAGGTCGCGAAGGGCGATGTCATCGTCGGCGCGCTCGGCCACCGGCAGGCGCTCTTCGGCTATTCCGGCCACCTGCCGGAATCGGTGAAGGAAGGCGACATCATCCAGGTGCTGAACATCGGCGGCGTGCTGGGCCTGTGCGATTCGGCGAATCCGGAGAAGGGCCGGCCGTTCGATGCGAAGGTCATCGGCGTGGTGCTGCAGTTTCCGTATCTGGGCGAGCGCATCGGCGTGCCGGCGCGCGTCGGCTATCGGCGTCTCGATTACAACGTTGCCGTGAATACGCGCAACGTTCCCGTGGTCGCTCTCGCGGGCACCTGCATGGAGGCGGGCAAGACGGCCGCGGCCTGCGCCATCGTCTCGCGCATGCGTCATCGCGGCCTGAACGTCCACGCGTTCAAGGCGACGGGTGTGTCGTTGCGTCGTGACATCCTGGCGATGGAAGACGCCGGCGCTCGGCGCAGCATGATCTTCACGGACCTCGGCGTCGTGACGACGACGGCGAAGACCGGTCCGGCCATCACGCGCGCGCTGCTGACGGAAATGTCGGAAGGCGAGCCGGACGTGATCGTGTTCGAACTCGGCGACGGCATCCTCGGCGCCTATGGCGTCGAAGCGATCCTGTCGTCCGAGGACATCCGCAAATGCCTGACGAGCGTCGTGCTGTCGGCCAACGATCCGGTCGCGGCCTGGGGCGGCGTGAAGCTGCTGCGCGAACAGTTCGGCATCGAGCCGTCGGTCGTCACCGGTCCGGCGACGGACAATGCCGTCGGCGTGAACATCATCCGCGACAAGTTCGGCGTGCCGGCGTTCAACGCCATCACCGATGGCGCGGCGCTGGGCGATCGCGTGATCGAGTCGTTGCAGCTGGCGCCGAAGGCGGCGGTGGCTGCAGCGGAGTAAGTATCGGAGCGCCCCCACCCCAACCCTCCCCCGCTTCGCGGAGGAGGGGATCGGAAACCCCCTCCTCCGCGAAGCGGGGGAGGGTTGGGGTGGGGGCGCTTCCGTGAGCAGAGCGAGCATACGAAATGAGTCAGTCGAAAATTCCAGCCATTGTCCTCGGCGGCACCGGTTACGTGGCCGGCGAACTGCTGCGCCTGATCGCGGCGCATCCGTTCGTCGAAGTGAAGGCGATTCTTTCCGACAGCCAGCCGGGCGAGTCGGTGGCGAAGTCGTTTCCGCATCTCGCGCCGGTGTACGGCGATCTCAAGTTCTCCAGCCTCGATCAGATCAAGGAACTGGTCGGCTCGCTGCCGCAGTCCGCGATCGTCTCCGCAGCGCCGCACGGCGTGGCCGCGGCGCTGATCGATGAGCTGCTGAAAGTCGCCGAAGCGAAAGGCACGAAGCCGCGCGTCATCGATATTTCCGCCGACTATCGCTACACGACGGCCGGCGCCTATGAAGCGGTGTACAAGCATGCGCACGGCGCGCCGTCGCGACTGGCGCAATTCACCTGTGCGGTGCCGGAGCATCTGGACAGGGTGTCGACGCCGCATGTCGCGCATCCCGGCTGCTTCTCCACCGCCGTGCTGCTCGCGAGCGTGCCGCTGCTCAAGCTGGGCCTGGCCGAGCCGCGCCTGTTCGTCAGCGGCATCACCGGCAGCACCGGTTCTGGCCGCACGCCGGTCGCCGGCACGCATCATCCGCAGCGCCAGAGCGATCTGTACGCCTACAACCCGCTGTCGCACCGGCACACGCCGGAAATCACGGCGCTTGCGCAGGCGGCGAGCGATGTCGCTGCCGAGTTCAGCTTCGTGCCGCACTCGGGGCCGTTTGCGCGCGGCATCCACGTCACCGTGCAGGCCACCGCGAAGCGTGCGCTCAAGACGGCGGATGTCGTCGAGAGCCTGAAGCAGTTCTATGCCGGCAAGCCATTCATTCGCGTGAATGCCGAGATGCCGCACATCAAGGATGTCGCGACGAGCAACTACGCCTTCCTGAGCGGCGCGACGAATGGCAGCACCGTCGTCGCCACCTGTGCGATCGACAATCTCACCAAGGGCGCGGCCGGCGGTGCGATGCAGTGGCTGAATCGCGTGTTCGGTTTCGAAGAAACCACTGGCCTTACGACGCCGGCCCCGGGCTGGACCTGAGTACCTACCATGAGCAACGTCGTTCAACTGAGAGATCCGAGACAACCCACAGCGCCGCTGCAGGATCACCTCGCCCCCGTCTTCGCGCAGTTCCCGCTCGAAGTCGTCGACGCGCAGGGCGTGTACCTGCACACGCCCGACGGCCGCAAGGTGCTGGACCTGTATGGCGGTCACGCCGTGGCCGCGCTCGGCTACAACCATCCGCGCTGGGTCGAGGCGCTGACGAATCAGGCGCGCCAGCTCTGCTTCCAGAGCAATGCCGTGCCGCTCGACGTGCGGCGTCGCGCTGCGGCGAAGCTCGCGAAGTTCTGCGGGCTCGGCCTCGACACGATCTTCTTCGTGAACTCGGGCGCGGAAGCGAACGAGAACGCATTGAAGCTCGCCTTCAAGATGACGGGCGGCACGGAAGTGATCGCCGTCGAAGGCTCGTTCCACGGTCGCACGGCCGCGGCCGGCGCCGTGACCTGGGGCGCGGAGAAGAAGTGGTATGGCTTTCCCGGCAAGCCGTTCGACGTGAAGTTCATCAAGCCGACCGAAGCGCACAAGCTCGCGACGCTGGTGAATGACAAGACCGCCGCCGTCATCGTCGAGCCCGTGCAGGGCGTGGCCGGCGCGGTCGACCTGCCGAAGGAATTCCTGCAGGCGCTGCGCACGCGCTGCAGCGAGAACGGCTCGATCCTGATCTTCGACGAAGTGCAGTGCGGCGTCGGTCGCACGGGCTATCCGTTCGCCGCCAATATGGTCGGCATCACGCCGGACATCATCACGACGGCGAAGGCGCTCGGCGCAGGCTTCCCCGTGTCGGCGGTGCTCGTCGCCGATCACGTCGCCGAGTACATGAAGATCGATTCGCTCGGCACGACCTTCGGTGCGGGACCGATGGCATGCGCCGTCGTCGAAGCCGTCATCGACATCATCGAATCGGAGAACCTGCTGGAGAACGTACGCCTGCGTTCGGCGGAGATCCGCGAGAAGTGTGTCGTCGGTCCCGTCGTCGGCACGCAGGGCGCCGGGTTCCTGCTCGGCCTGCGCACCACGCGGCCCGCGAAGGATGTTCAGGCCGAACTGCTGAAGCTCGATATTCTCACTGGCACCAGCGGCGATCCGAACATCGTGCGTATCCTGGCGCCGTTCGTGCTGGGCAGCGAACACGTCGATCAGTTGGCCGACGCCCTCAAGCGCATCGGCAAGTAATCCACCAGAAAAAAGAACTCCAATGAACCGCTTTCTCGACCTGGCCGATTTTCCCCGCGAGCACGTCAAGGACCTGCTCGGTCTCGCCTCACGGCTGCAGCAGCATCCGCAGCCGCAGGCGCTTGCGGGCAAGGTGCTGGGGCTGTTGTTCCTGAATCCGTCGCTGCGCACGCTCGCCTCGTTCCAGAGCGCGATGATGCGACTCGGCGGCACGTCGGTCGTCATCACGCCGGGACAGGGAACCTGGCAGATGGAGACACGCTCCGGCGCGATCATGAACGGCGCGGCCGCCGAACACGTGCGCGAGGCCGTGCCCGTGCTCGCCTCCTATTGCGATGCCATCGGCATCCGCATGTTCGCGGAAGGCCGCAATCTCGGCGCCGACCTCGCCGAGTCCGGCTTCAGGATGATGGCCGACCTGTGCGACAAGCCGCTGGTCAACATGGAATCCGCCGTCAACCATCCCTGCCAGGCGCTCGCCGACTGGCACACGATGGATGAACTGCGCGTCCCCGAGCGCGGCAAGTTCGTGCTGAGCTGGGTTAATCATCCGCGCGCGTTGCCTCTCGCGGTGCCCGCCGCCACCGTGCACATGGCGGCGCAGCGCGGCATGGAAGTGGTGGTGCTGCGCCCCGATGGCTTCGCGCTGCCCGAGCAGATCATGGACAAGGCGCGCGCAGCGGCGAAGGCTTCCGGCGGCGCCGTGCACGAAACCAGCGATCGCAATGAAGCCCTGCAGGGCGCGCACGTCATCTACGCCAAGGAATGGGGCTCGCCGCAGCACTACGGCGATGCCGAAGCCGAGACGCGCCTGCGCGAATACCTGGGCGACTGGTGCATCAAGGAAAGCTGGTTCAAGACCGCGGACCCGAACTGCCACTTCATGCATTGCCTGCCGGTGCGGCGCAACGTCGCCGTCGCCGACGAAGTGCTCGACGGCCCGCGCAGCGTCGTGATCCGCGAAGCGTTCAATCGAATGGTGGTGCAGATGGCGGTGTTGTATCGCCTGCTGCGAGGATGAGGAGCAGGCCACAGGCGACAGCCCGAATCTGACTGGAGCCTGTCGCCTGTAGCCTGTTCTCTGCAGCCCCGTCCGGTATTTCCCAACTACGAGGTTCCCTCCCGTGCTCCGTACCGATCCTTCCGTCGCCGTCCGCGCACTGCGCAGCGCAGCGCCGTACATCCGCATGTACAAGGGCAAGGTGTTCGTCATCAAGGCGAGCGGCGGCGTGTTCGCCGACACGGCCTCGACGCGGACGCTGATCGAACAGGTCGCGATCCTGCACCAGGTGGGCATCCGCGTCGTGCTCGTGCACGGCGGCGGGCCGCAGCTCACGCAGATCCAGGAAACGCTGGGCATCAAGCCGCAGATGATTGCCGGCCGGCGCGTGACCGACGAGAAATCGATCGAAGTCACGAGCATGGTGCTCAACGGGCTGGTGAACACGCAGATCCTCGGCATCTGTCGCGAACTCGACATTGCCGCGGTCGGCGTCAGCGGCGTCGATGCCGGGCTGGTGCGCGCGCACAAGCGTCCGCCGGTGACGGTCGAAGGCAATGTGGTCGACTACGGCTTCGTCGGCGACATCGACCTGATCGATGCGAAAGTGCTGCAGCAGTTGCTCGACGACGGCCTGATGCCGGTCGTGAGCCCGGTGTCGGCGGACGACTCCGGCCAGCTGCTCAACATCAACGCCGACACCGTGGCCGCAGCCATCGGCGCCGCGCTGAAGGCGGAGAAGCTGATGCTCTGCACGGGTGCGCCCGGCATTCTCGAATCGCTGGAAGATTCGCGCTCGATCATTTCCTACACCGACCTCGCCGGTCTCAAACGCCTGAAGGACCAGGGCAGCCTGAAGGACGGCATGCTGCCGAAGGCGAAGGCGATCGAAGATGCGATCCGCGGCGGCGTGCGCCGCGTCCACGTGATTTCGTACAAGTCGCCCGACAGTATCCTGGCCGAAGTCTTCACCAACGAAGGCACCGGCACGCTGGTGGTCGAGAACATCAGCGCGCTGTCGAAAGCCGAGCAGCAGGCAGGAGGATGAGATGGGCGACGGGCGACGGGCGACGGGCGACAGCCGGAAAAAAACAGCGATCTCTTCTTGCCGTGGCCCGTGGCCTGTAGCCCGTAGCCCTCGCGACGGAGTCGCGTCATGAGCCGTCTGTGGGACAAGGGTGCGCCGCTGGACGAACGCGTCCTGCGTTACACCGCCGGCGACGATCATGCGCTGGACAATCGGCTCGTCGCTTACGACGTGCGCGCGTCCATCGCGCACGCCGAGATGCTGAACGCGCAGGGACTGCTGTCGGGCGATGACCTGAAAGCCATCCGCGACGGCCTGAACGCCATCGCCGCGGAGCATGCCCGCGGCGAGTGGCGCGTCGTGCTCGAACACGAGGACGGACAGACGGCGCTCGAAAACCTGCTGACGGCGCGCATCGGCGAAGCCGGCAAGCGCGTGCATCTCGGTCGCTCGCGCAATGACCAGGTACTGACGGCTTTGCGCCTCTACCTGCGCGATGCGATCGACGAATTGCACGGCGGCGTGACTTCAGCCGCAGATGCGCTCGATGAACTGTCGACGCGCGAAGGCGACGTAGCGCTGCCCGGCTACACGCACATGCAGCAGGCGATGCCGAGTTCCGTCGCACTGTGGGCTGGCGGCTTCGCCACGGAATTGCGCGACGATGCGCAAGCGCTGGCCGCCGTGAAACGCCGCGTCCAGAAAAGCCCGCTGGGTTCCGCCGCGGGTTACGGCTCGCCGAATCTGCCCATCGATCGCGAGGACACGCGCAAGCGCCTGGAATTTGAATCCGTGCACGATCCCGTCACCGCGGTGCAGCTCTCGCGCGGCAAGGCCGAAGCGCAGCTGCTGTTCGAGATCGCGCTGGTGATGCAGGACGTCGGTCGGCTGTCGTCCGACCTGATGCTGTTCTACACGCAGGAATTCTCGTTCGTCGAACTGCCGGATGCGTTCACCACCGGCTCGTCGATCATGCCGCAGAAGCGCAACCCGGATGTCTTCGAGCTGATTCGCGGCCGCACGGCCACGGCGCAGGCCTGCCTGTTCGAAGTCATGGGCATCGTCGCGAAACTGCCGTCGGGCTACCAGCGCGACCTGCAACTCATCAAGGTGCCGCTGTTCCGCGGTATCGATCTGTGTCTCGATACGCTGGCGATTCTTCCCGCCGCGCTGGCCGGCGTGCGCTTCCGCCAGGATCGCATCCGGCTCGATCCATCCATTCACGCCGCGGCCGAGGCGAACGAAATGGTGGTGAAGGAAGGCATTCCGTTTCGCGAGGCGTATCGGAGAGTTGGAGACAGGCTGAAGAAGAGGTGATCGCGTGATCACGCAAGGGAAGAGCCGAACCAGTCTTGCCCGATCACTCCATCACCCAGGATCCCCACCATGTCCATCTGGTTCCAACCCGTCACGCTCGATCAGGTCCGCGGCCTCAGCATCGGCATGGCGAAGCACATCGGCATCGAGTTCACCGAAATCGGCGACGACTTCATTCGTGCGCGCATGCCGGTGGACGAGCGCACGCGTCAGCCGTTCGGCATCCTGCACGGCGGCGCCTCCGTAGTACTCGCCGAGACACTCGGCAGCACGGGCGCGGCGCTTGCGATCGATCACGCCCGCTACCGTTGCGTCGGCCAGGAGATCAACGCGAATCACATACGCGCCATCCAGGCAGGCTTCGTCATCGGCACGGCGCGGCCGGTGCATCTCGGCCGTCGCAGTCACGTCTGGGAAATCCGCATCGTCGATGAGCAGGATCGGCTGGTCTGCATTTCGCGCATCACGATGGCGATTCTCGACATCGCATAGCCCACCTTCCGATCTACAGGTGCGGTGCCGTTGGTGGCTATACTGCGGCGATGCGCACCGCTCTTTGTCGATTCGCCCTTCTGTCGCTGCTGACCACCGTGTTGCTGCAGGGCTGCGGCCAGAAAGGCCCGCTGTATCGCCCTGACGAACAGGCGCAGACGGTCGGCGAAGAATCCAGTACGAACGGCAAGAAGAAGTCCGGCCCGACGGTGCCGCCGGCGCCGCAATCCCAGAAAGTCCCGACGCCGACCGAGCCTTCGACGCCGCCCGCGGTGGATCCCGCCCGTCCTGCCGATCCGCCGGGCACCTGACGCATGAACGATCGTCGCAAGCTCGTCCTGGTCGACGGCTCGTCGTACCTGTATCGCGCCTTTCACGCCCTGCCGCCGCTGAGCAATTCGCGCGGCGAACCGACCGGCGCGGTGTTCGGCGTCATCAACATGCTGCAGAAGCTGTTGAAAGAGGAGTCGCCGCAGCTCATCGCCGTCGTCGTCGATGCGCCGGGCCGCACCTTTCGCGACGATCTGTTCGAGGAATACAAGGCGACCCGTCAGCCGATGCCCGACGACCTGCGCGTGCAATTGCAGCCGCTGCTCGATTGTGTGCGGGCGATGGGCCTGCCGCTGCTGCGCATCGAGGGCGTCGAGGCCGATGACGTCATCGGCACGCTGGCGAAACAGGCGTCGGCGCAGGACATCGACGTGCTCATCTCGACGGGCGACAAGGACATGGCGCAGCTCGTCAACGAACGCATCGGGCTCGTGAACACGATGACCGGTTCGCGCCTCGACCGCGCGGGCGTGAAAGCGAAGTTCGATGTGTTCCCGGAACAGATCGCCGACTACCTCGCGCTGGTCGGCGACACCATCGACAACATTCCCGGCGTCCCGAAAGTCGGCCCGAAGACGGCGGCGAAGTGGCTGAACGAATACGGCACGCTCGATGCGCTCGTGAAGGGTGCCAATTCGGTGGCGGGCAAGGTCGGCGAAAGTCTGCGTGCGAGCCTCGGGACACTCGAACTGTCGCGCAAGCTCGCGACGCTGAATTGCGATCTGTCGCTGGAGATGACGCCGGAATCGCTCGTCGCCGGCGAACCCGATCGTGAGAAGTTGCGCGAACTGTTCACGCGCCTGGAATTGCGCTCGCTGCTGCGCAGCCTGGCGGGTGTCGAGCCGGCCGCCGCCGAAGGCGATGCAACGGCGGCGACGCCTGTCGCAGATATTCCGGTGCTGCCGCGACCGCCGCACGATTACGAACTGATCACTTCGTCCGAAGCATTGCGCGACTGGATCGGCAGGCTGCAGGCAGCGGAAGTCGTTTCCATACGCACCGAAACGACCGCGATCGATTACATGACGGCGGAGATCGTCGGTGTCGCCTTCGCCGTCGAACCGGGTCGGGCCGCGTATGTGCCCGTCGGTCACGACTACGCTGGCGTGCCAGCGCAGTTATCGCCGACCGAAGTGCTGCAGGCATTGCGGCCGCTGCTGGAAAATCCGTCGCTCGCCAAGCTCGGCCACAATCTCAAGTACGAAGCGCACGTCCTGAAACGCCACGGCATCGAGTTGCGCGGCATGCGTTTCGATTCGATGCTCGAATCGTACGTCTGGAACAGCACGGCGACGCGTCACGATCTCGATGCGGTCGCGCGCAAGTATCTCGGCATCGACCTGATCGAATACGAATCGCTCACCGGCAAGGGCGCGAAGCAGATCAGCTTCAGCCAGGTCGCGCTGGAACAGGCGCGGGACTACGCCGGCGAGGCAGCCGACATCGCGCTGCAGTTGCACCGTCATCTGTGGGAAAAGATCGCCGGTGTTCCGGAACTGCAGCGACTCTACGAGACCATCGAGCAGCCGCTGGTCGACGTGCTCGTACGCGCGGAGCATGCGGGCGTGATGATCGACGGCGCGCAGCTGCGGCAGCAGAGCCAGGAACTCGCGCAGCGCATGCATGAAATCGAAGCGCAGGCGCATGCCGCCGGCGGCGGACCCTTCTCGCTCGAATCGCCGAAGCAGTTGCAGGAAGTGCTGTTCGGCAAGCTCGGTCTGCCGGTGCTGGCCAAGACGCCGACGGGACAGCCCTCGACAGCGGAAGCCGTGCTCGAAGAACTGGCGGCGAGCTACGAGCTGCCGAAGCTCATCATGGATTACCGCGCGTTCGCGAAACTGAAGTCGACCTACACCGACAAGCTGCCGCTGCAGATCAATCGCACGACGGGTCGCGTGCACACCTCGTATCAGCAGGCCGTTGCGGCCACGGGACGGTTGTCGTCGCAGGAACCGAATCTGCAGAACATTCCGATCCGTTCGCAGGAAGGCCGGCGCATCCGCCAGGCGTTCATTGCGCCGCCCGGCTACTGCATCGTCGCCGCCGACTATTCGCAGATCGAGCTGCGCATCATGGCGCACCTGTCGACGGACGCAGGTCTGCTGGCGGCGTTCGCCGACGATCGCGACATTCATCAGGCGACGGCGGCGGAAGTGTTCGGCAAGCCGCTCGCCGAAGTCACCGCGAACGAACGGCGCTCGGCCAAGGCGATCAACTTCGGCCTGATCTACGGCATGTCGGCCTTCGGCCTCGCGAAACAGCTCGGCATCGCGCGCGGCGAGGCGCAGAAATATGTCGATCTGTACTTCGAACGCTATCCCGGCGTGCGGCGCTACATGGAGGAGACGCGACAACTCGCCCGCACTCGCGGCTACGTGGAAACGGTGTTCGGGCGCCGGCTGTATCTCAACGATATCACCTCGCGCAATGCCGCCCTGCGTCAGGGCGCCGAGCGCGCCGCCATCAACGCGCCGATGCAGGGCACGGCGGCGGACATCATCAAGCGCGCGATGATCGCGGTGGACCGCTGGCTGATCGAATCGCGCATCGACGCGCGACTGATCATGCAGGTTCACGACGAACTGGTGTTCGAAGTGCGCGAGGCGCAGACGGACGAACTCATGACGCAGGTCCGGGCCCTGATGAGCGCTGCCGCCGAGTTGCGCGTCCCGCTCAAGGTGGACGCCGGCACCGGCCGCAACTGGGACGAAGCCCACTGACTGTCGCCAATCGCGGGCAGTTGGTCCGGCCCGCGCACCCCATGCAACCCTTTCATCCCGCCGCGCATTGAAGGCGCGAGCGTCTTTTGACTACATCACCACACGGAGAGATCACATGCGCAAGTCGGTTCTATTGGCGGCGGCTCTGTTTGGCCCGGCACTCCTGACGGGGATGGGCGCCCGGGCGGCCGACAATGGCTTCTATCTGGGCGCCGGCGTCGGTCAGGCCAACGTGGATGTCGATGCCATCGGCGTCGACGGCGATGACACCGGCTTCAAGGCCATCGCCGGATTCCGGCCGCTCGATTTCTTTGCCGTCGAACTGAATTACATCGATTTCGGCAGCGTCGAGGACAGAGGCGCGAAGGTCGATGCCGACGCGATCGCTGCATTTGCCGTCGGTTTCCTGCCGGTCGGACCGGTCGATCTGTACGCCAAGGCGGGGCTGGCCGACTCGGACGCTTCAGCGCGCATTGGCGCCCTGCGCGCCGACAGCGACGGCACCGACTTCGCCTACGGCGTCGGCGTCCAGTTCCGGTTCCTCAGCCTGAGCGCCCGCCTCGAGTACGAGAAGTTCGATCTCGATGACGTCGACGATCTCAACCTGCTGACCCTGGGGCTGACTTACACCTTCCTTTGATCGCTTCGGACCGGGCGGACCATGCGCCCGTCCGGCCCATTCATTGCGCCAAATCGTTGCGCAACGGCAACAAACGCCCTTTCGCCGCGGCGAAAACCGAGGCTTTTCTGTGGCCCTGCCCGCACGACTAAGCATCTGAAATGCTGACGGTTTCTTAATTTCTTCGAGCCGAATTGCGCGTGGAACTTTCACGTGCCCGAGGCGTCTGAACAATCGAGCGTCGGCCAGGACGCTCCTGTTCGCTGACCTCCCTGAGCGAACAGTTGGCCCGGTCCATCCCCATGCCGGGTAACAACTACCCCGATGGCTCTGCCATCGGGGTTCTTTTTTTCCGCGGTCAGTTTTCCAGCGCCCCCAGCACCCAGCCGCGCGCCTGATCGAGGCCGAGCTTCGTCACGGCCGAAAACAACTGCGCGCTGGCCACCCCCGCCGCCTCGGCCTCGACGGCTTTCAGCGTTCGCGCCGCCTCGCTGCGGCTGAGCTTGTCCGACTTCGTGAGGAGCAAATGGGTCGGCAGGGCGCGCTCGCTGCTCCACGCCAGCATCTGGCGATCGAAATCCGTCATGCCGCGACGCGAGTCCATGACGACCACCAGGCCGGCGAGCGACTGGCGTTTTTCCACGTACCGGCTCAGCAGTTCGCGCCAGTGGCGCTGCATTTCCGCGGGCACCTTCGCGTAGCCATAGCCGGGCAGGTCTGCGAGACGATGACCGTTGCCCAGTCCGAAAAAATTGATGAGCTGGGTGCGACCGGGTGTCTTGCTGGTCCGTGCCAGATCCTTGCGACCAGTGATGGCGTTCAGGGCGCTCGACTTGCCCGCGTTCGATCGCCCGACAAAGGCCAGCTCGCGACCGGTTTCCTCCGGGGGAAACTGACGCGGCTGCCAGGCACTCAGCAGGAATCGTGATTCAGGGAATTGCGGCATGGCTTATTTCGCGGCGGACGGCTTCGCGGACAATGGCGGCGCCGCGTTGGCCGCAGCGGACGGTAGTGTACAATTCCGCGCCTTTTAAGCCTCGGCGCGCGTGCCTGGCCGCCGCGCCCTCCAAATAAATGGTCCTGGAGTCTGACTGATGAAGTTTCAGCCGATCGTTCTGCTGTCTGCGCTGTGCCTGAGCACCTCTGCGTTTGGCGAAGGTTCCGCCGAAGCGGGCCAGGCAAAGTCCGCGACCTGCGTGGCCTGCCACGGCGTCGACGGCAACAGCGTCAATCCCGAATGGCCGTCGATCGCCGGTCAGCACAGCGAGTACATCGTCAAGCAGCTCAAGGCATTCAAGTCCGGCGCGCGCCAGAACGTGCTGATGAGCCCGATGGCCGCCGGCCTGTCGGAAGCGGACATCGACGATCTCGCGGCGTACTACTCTTCGCAGACCGCGAACGGTGGTGAGGCCGACGCCAGCAAGGTGTCGCTCGGCCAGCGTCTGTATCGCGGCGGCGATGCGGAGAAAGGCATTGCCGCCTGCGGCGCGTGCCATGGCCCGTCGGGTCACGGCAACCCGACTGCGCAGTACCCCTCGATCCGCGGCCAGCACGCCACGTACGTCGAAGCGCAGCTGAAGGCGTATCGCAGCGGAACCCGGCAGACGGATCAGAATCAGATGATGCGCGGCGTCACCCAGTCGATGACCGATGACCAGATCGCCGCGGTCGCTGCCTACGTGCAGGGCCTGCGCTGATTCATCCGCTCTGAGAGGGTTTACCGTGAAACGACCTGGCGCCTCATCTGCTGCCCTGTTGATGCTCGTGCTGCTCGCCGCCTGCAGCAGCAAACAGGAACCGGCGCCGAGCGGGCAGCCTGCAGCGTCCGCTCCTGCTGCGGCCCAGGCACCCGCAGAGAGTGCTGCGCCCTCGGAACCGTCTGCCGCCGAACCCGCGACCGAAACCACTGCCACCGAGACACCGACCGAAACGATCAGCGAGACGGATGATGGCGGTCAGGAAACCATCGCCGCCAACACGCCCTCGACCACGCAGCCTTCGCTGCGACTGGGCGGTCCGGCAGCAACGCCGCCGACATCGTCGCAATTCAGGGAAGGGTCGAACTACAGCAGGCTCGTGCCCGCACAGCCGACCAGCGTGCCGCCGGGCAAGGTCGAGGTCGTCGAAGTGTTCTGGTACGGCTGCGGCCATTGCTTCGCGCTGGATCCGGCGATCGAATCCTGGCGCGGCAAGGGCAAGCCGGGGTACGTCGAATTCGTGCGCGTCCCGGCCATGTGGAACGACACCACCCGCATGCACGCACGGCTTTACTACACCGCCGAACTGCTGGGCAAACTCGAAGCGCTGCACACGCCGATCTTCCGCGAGATCAACGTCGGCGGAAACCAGCTCAACACGGTCGACAAGATCACTGCCTTCTTTCGCGAACACGGTGTCGGCAGCGACGAATTCCAGAAGGCGTTCTCGTCGTTCTCCGTGGAAAGCAAGTTGCAGCGTGCGGACTTCCTCAATCGCCGCTATCGCATCGAATCCGTGCCGACCGTCATCGTCAACGGCAAGTACAAGACCGACGTGGGCATGGCCGGCGGCGAGCCGCAACTGTTCTCGCTGATCGGCGAACTCGCCGCCTCCGAACACGGCGGCTGACGGGCGATTCCCACGGACGGGAAGCGCGCGCCGCGCGTAGACTGACGGACATGTCTGCGGCTTCCAGGTCCGTGCCCTCATGCTGAAAGTCTTCGCCTCCGGCCCGCAGGGATTGACCAGCCTCGACGCGTCGGCCCAGGCGATCGTTCCGGCGGACGTCGTCTGGATCGATCTGCTCGAGCCGACGATCGAAGAAGAAAAATCGGTCGAATCGCTGCTCGCGGTGGACGTGCCCACCCGCGAAGAAATGAAGGAGATCGAGACCTCCAATCGTCTCTACGAAGACAACGGCGCGCTGTACATGACGGCCACGGTGGCCGCGAAGCTCGACACCGCACGCCCCGA
Source organism: Povalibacter sp. (assembly GCF_036735925.1). Lineage (NCBI taxonomy): Bacteria > Pseudomonadati > Pseudomonadota > Gammaproteobacteria > Steroidobacterales > Steroidobacteraceae > Povalibacter > Povalibacter sp. The sequence goes on along the minus strand of NZ_DAINNK010000005.1, from coordinate 72,846 downwards.
GATCGCCGCGGTGACGTTCATCCTCGCCAAGGGCCGGCTGATCACGAACCGCTACATCGATACCAAGCCGTTCCAGCAGTTCATCGCCTACGCGGAGAAGCATCCGAATTCCTGCCAGTCCGCGGTGGCCATCCTCGCCGGACTCATCGAAGCCTTCATCGAACGCATCGCCGACATCCTGGAACGCGTCGGCAACAATCTCGACCAGGTCTCCAGCACGATATTCGTCATCAACGGCCAGGGCAGCACGCCGAAAAGCAGCGATCTGCGCGGACTGATCGAACGCATCGGCTTCAACGGCGAGCTGAACTCGAAGGCGCGCGAAAGTCTCGTCAGTCTCGGGCGTCTCGTGATGTTCGTGCAGCAGACCGGCATGCTGGAAATGACGCAGGAACAGCGCGGCCGCTTCCGCTCGATCAGCCGCGACGTCACGTCGCTGTCGGATCATGCGAGCTTCCTCGGCTCGAAGGTGTCGTTCCTGCTCGAAGCGACGCTCGGCCTGATCAACGTCGAACAGAACAACATCATCAAGATCTTCTCGGTCGCCGCGGTGATGTTCATGCCGCCGACGCTGATCGCCAGCATCTACGGCATGAACTTCCATCTGCTGCCGAACCTGCCCGGCGACTACAGCAATTTCTTTTTCTCCCTCGGCCTGATGCTTGCGTCGATGGGAGTCACGTACGCGCTGTTCAAACGAAAAGGATGGTTGTAAGCACCATGTCCCATCCCATCACCAGCATGGCCCTCTTCTGCGATTTCGAGAACATCGCGCTCGGCGTGCGCGATGCGAAGTACGCCAAGTTCGATATCGATCGCGTGCTCGAACGGCTGCTGCTGAAGGGCAGCATCGTGGTGAAGAAGGCGTACTGCGACTGGGAACGCTATAAGGAATTCAAGGCGCCGATGCACGAGGCCTCGTTCGAACTGATCGAGATTCCGCACGTACGCATGTCGGGCAAGAACTCCGCCGACATCCGCATGGTCGTCGACGCACTCGACCTGTGCTACACCAAGGAACACGTCGACACCTTCGTCATCATCAGCGGCGACTCGGACTTCTCGCCGCTGGTGAGCAAGCTGCGCGAGAACAACAAGACCGTGATCGGCGTCGGCGTGAAGAGTTCGACGTCGGACCTGCTGATCGCGAACTGCGACGAGTTCATCTACTACGACGATCTCGTGCGCCAGAACGAAAAGAAGAAGCAGCAGCGCGCCCGGCGCAAGACCTCGCCCAAGCAGCAGGCCACCGCCGAAGCGGCGCCGAAGGAACAGCCCAAGGCCGAAAAGACCGAAGAGGATCGCCGCCAGGAAGCCTTCGACCTGGTGCTCGATACCATCGAGGCGCTGGCCAGCGAACGCGATCAGGACGAGAAGATCTGGGGCTCGATGGTCAAGCAGACCCTGAAGCGCCGCAATCCCGGCTTCAACGAAACCTACTTCGGCTTCCGCACCTTCAGCGATCTGCTGGAGGACGCGCAGAAACATCGCCTGCTGGATCTGGAGCTGGATCAGAAGTCCGGCGGCTACATCATCAAGCGTCTGAGCGAGTGATCGCGCTCAGCGCTTCAGTTCCAGGTCATTGATCATCGCGAGATGATCCGATCCCAGCGACGGACCGGCGGATAAGTCCAGCACGCGCCAGTGATCGCTGGCGAGACAGTGATCGATGCGGATGCCGGCCGGCGCGAACCACGACGGCCAGCTCGGCACGAATCCGTGACCGCGGGCGCAATCGGTCAGACCGGACCCCGCCATCGCCTCGCGAAATACCGGCGACCACGGCGTGATGTTGAAATCGCCGCCGATCAGCAGCGGCCCCTCGGTCGCGCGCGCAAGCGTGATCAGTTCGCGCAGCTCCGCATTGCGCAGACGCGTGTTGCGCGCGCCCATCGGCCAGTGCAGATGCGCGCCGATGAGCGTGATCGGTTGACCGTTCCAGTCGATCACCGTCTTCGCGACCTGCGCACCCTGCGGCACCAGTTCGATCCGCTCGCTGCTGCGGATCGGCCAGCGACTGAAGATCGCCACGTCGGATTCGGCATTCAGATCGGCGTAGACGTGCGGGTATTGCGGCAGCACGGCCGCGAGCTGCTGCACGTCCTGCGGCGAATCGATTTCCTGGAAGGCGATCACATCGGCGCTGGCTTTCTGCAGCCACTGGCCCGCGCTCGCGAAGTCGTCGTTGTGGAAGTAGCGATTGAACGTGACGAAGCGGAATCCGCCCGTCGCGGCCTGCGCTTCCTGCGAGGGCCAGCCGGTGTAACCGAGAATGCTGATCGCCATCGCCGCGGCAGCGGCCAGCACGAACGCGGCGCTGCGCAGATGCCGCAGCATGAACAGGCCCAGGCCACAGACCACAAGTACTACCGTGTACTGGACGCGGAAATGCGCAAACAGATCCAGCACCCAGAAGTGCCTGCCGAACAGACCCAGCCCGAACGCGAGCAGCACGCCGGCCACGATCAGCGCGATGAGCTGCGTCGCAGCCGTGGACGGTCGCGGGTGGCGTGGCCGAGGGATATTCACGAAGAACGGGCCGTTCGATGAGAAGGGAACGGCTTATAGCTCGGCGACCCGCCAGTCGCCAGCGACAGAAGGGCAGTTTCTAGCTCGCCAGCTCCGAGGCGAAGACCGCACCTTCGTCGCGCCAGCGCGGTGCCCTGCTGCGGCCGTAGTACAGCTCGAGCCGGCGGACACCCTTCACGCGGCGCGTCGACTGGCGCACTTCACGCAGCAGGCGCAACAGCAGATGTTCATCGGCAAATATTCCGCCGCTGGCATATTCCGCCGCGATGCTCAGATGCAGGACCGTGATGTGTTCGAGGTCGGGACGGATATGGACCGTCACGCCGACCGGCTTGCCCGTGTCCTTCTCCACGGCGAGCAGGCATTGCGCATCCGGCATGCGCGCGATCGACAGACGCAGCCGGTCCGGCGCGTCCGCCACGATTTCGGGCGCACCGAACATTTCGACCGCGTCGGCAATCCCGGCGGCGACGCGTTCCTGGCACGAATTGAAGAAAACGAGCCTCTCCAGCGCTCCGCGCTGTTTGGCGACGACGTGGGAGCGGAATTCTATTTCGTGATTCATGCCTGCCCCGACGGTGAGGAATCCCCAACCCCGGCCGATCATGAACGCGCCGCGGGTCGCTTGTCGAGCAGCTTCGCGACCTCCCGCCGGGCGTAACTCCTTGCAGCCACAACAAAAATCAGCACATGTTGCCAAAAGAGGACATCGCTGGTGGCGCACTAAGTCCCGGTCCGAAAAACGCAATTTCGACATCGGCCGCAGGCTGGCGACAGCGATGTCGCGGCGATGTCACGTCCAGAGTGGCCCGCCGGCCCACGGTTTTCGCGTCGTCTGGCACCGACAGCGGGCCGAAAACTTTGAACTGGCGCAACTTCCCGATCTTCAAAAACGGGAACTGGTTCGAGCGTCGGGATTCGCCTTATTGTCATATACACGCACAGCTTGCCCGCCGCTGGCCTCGCGTTCGGCATTTCACGGCCGTTTGCATGGGTGCGGCAGGCTCTTGGCGTATGTCAGCGTAACGCTGCGCTCGACGCCGGAAACTCAAGGTCACAGGGGAATCGTCAATGGGCATCCTAGATCTCGGCCGATACAAGGGAATCGTCTTCGCGATCACCGGCTTCCTGATCGCGTTCATCGCCATCCTGGCGTTGAACCACGGCATGGCCGGCCGCTTCGCCGACAACGTCGCGGGTGTGAAATTCCTGTCCAGCCTGCAGTCGCAGCCGGCGGAAATCCAGGCGAATGCCGCTGCGATCAGCGCGCGCCTCGCGAACGGCGAGAAGGTGGACGAGGCCATCGAAGCCCTGCGTACCACCGCCACCTCGTTCGACCACGCCATCATCGGACTCGGCGGCGGCATGGTCTCCGACAGTTCAGGCTCCACCCTCAGCGTGCCGGCGCTCGACTCCGAGCAGGCGCGCACGCTGGTCGCCGACGGCAAGAAGGTGTGGGAAGGCTACAAGGCCAAGCTCGATCCGGTGCTGCGCTTCTCCGGTTCTCCCTATGCCGCTGAGGCAGCGGCGCCCGCGCCGGCCCCGACACCTGCCGGCAAGAACGCCGCGCCTGCGCCGGTCGTCGAGAAGGAACCCGGCGTGCAGCTCAGCCCGCGCGGCCGTCGCCTGAGCAGCGCGCTGGAAGAACTCAACACGTATGCCGCCGCATCGCAGGCTCCGCTCACGCGCGTGGCCAATGAACTCGCGCAGCAGGTCGAAACCGAAAGCAACGGCAAAGCGAGCGTACTGCGCATCATCCAGATCGTCGGTCTGGTCGGTGCCCTCGCACTGCTCGGCATGCTGTTCTTCTACTTCGCGCGCAACCTGCGCAAGGAAGAAATGGTGTCCCTGCGCGCCCGCAAGGAAACCGCGGACATTCTGCGCACGGTGAACGAAGGTCTGTTCCTGCTCGACAAGGACCTGAAGCTGGGCAGCGAACGTTCGATGGCGCTGAACACAATCTTCCGCCGCGAAGACTTCACCAACCTGTCCTTCGACAATCTGCTCAAGGACATCGTGCCGGAAAAGACGCTCAAGACCGCGATGGACTACGTCGCGCTGCTGTGGGGCGAGCGCGTCAACGAAAAGCTGGTCAAGACCATCAATCCGCTGAACGAAGTCGAAGTGCACTTCGACAATCCGGCCGGCGGCTTCGACACGCACTACCTCGAATTCGATTTCAACCGCGTGAAATCCGAAGGCTCGCTGTCCCACCTGCTGGTGACGGTGAACGACGTGACCAAGCGCGTGATGCTGTCGCGCGAACTGCAGGAGTCGCAGGAAAAGGCACAGGCCCAGCTCGATCTGCTGCTGCGCATCCTGCACGTCGAACCGGACAGCCTCACCGGCTTCCTCACCGACGCCGATGTGTCGCTGAAGATGGTGAACTCGATCCTCAAGGAACCGGCGCGCGAAGAGTCGGCGTTCCGCGCCAAGATCGACGGCATCTACCGCCAGGTCCACGCGGTCAAGGGCGAAGCCGCGGCGCTCGGCCTCAAGACCGTCGAACAGCGCGCGCATGCCTTCGAAGAATCGCTCAGCGATCTGAAGGGTCGGCCGACGCTGTCGGGCAGCGACTTCCTGCCGCTGGTCGTGAAGCTCGACGATCTGTTCAACCACCTCGCGCAGGTTCGCGAAATGCTCGGCCGACTCGTTGACCTGCACCACGCCATCGCGTCGCGTCGCGCCGCGGGCGGCACGGTCGAAGCCGCGAAGGTCGATCAATGGCTGGCCGGCAAGCACGACCAGACCATGCAGATGCAGGCGCTGTCGCAGCAGCCGCAGGCCGAAGCCGAAGGCGCCGGCGGTCTCGAACGCACGCTGGAAGATCTCGCCGCGAAAGTCGCCTCGTCGCATTCCAAGCAGGTCACGGTGAAGTGCACCGGCCTCGCCGAAGTCCCCGAGGCTTATCGTCGTGCGGTCAAGGACATCACGATCCAGCTCGTGCGCAATGCCGTGGTACACGGCATCGAGTCGCCGGAAGATCGCGCCAAGGCGCAGAAATCGGCAACGGGTTTCCTCGGCGTCGAATTCACGCAGCGCGGCAACGAAGGTTTCGAACTCGTCGTGCAGGATGACGGTCGCGGCCTGCAGCTCGATCGCATCAAGGAGGTCGCGGTGGAACGCGGCCTCATCACGCCGGCGCAGGCGGCGATGCTCGATCCGCGTCAGACCATGGCGCTGATCTTCCGCCCGGGCTTCTCCACGGCCGATCGCGTCACGACCGATGCGGGCCGCGGCGCCGGCATGGATCTGGTGCGCATCCTCGTCGCCGAACTCGGCGGTCGCGTCGGTCTCGCCTCGGCGGGCGGACGCTTCTCGAAGTTCAAGATCTGGCTGCCGGCCTCGGCGCGCGCAGCCGCATAAGCGTCTCTTACAAACCGAACAAGGACATCAAGAGGTCATTCAATGGCGGCGAATGCAAAGGCTGAACCGTTGACGAACGGTAAGCTCAAGCTCATGATCTGCGACGATTCGAACATAATCCGTCGCAAAATCGAGCGTGAACTGAAGATCGACCGTCTGCAGGTCATCGCTACCGCGGCGAACGGCAAGCTGGCCGTCGAGGCCTTCCGCAAGGAACCCGCGGATGTCGTGACGATGGACATCACGATGCCCGAAATGGACGGCATCGAGTGCGTCGAAAACCTGGTCAAGATCAAGCCCGACGTGCTGATCCTGGTCATTTCCGCACTGTCCGACAAGGCCACCGCGATCGAAGCGTTGAAGAAGGGCGCGAACGGCTTCCTGTGCAAACCCTTCACCGACCGACAGTTGACTGAGGCGCTCGAAGAGCTGCTGAGGGGCGCCGGCAATGATGACTAAAGTCGAACTCGAGACCTTCGTCGAAGGAACGACGAACTACTTCGCCACGGCTGCGAACCAGCCGGCGTCGGTAGGCTCGCCGTACATCGTCCAGGAAGGACGTCCGACCGTGCAGGAATTCACCGGCCTCATCAGCATCGCCGGCAAACGTCGCGGCATCGTCTATTTCACCGCCTCGCGTCCCATGCTCACCGTCATGCTGATGCGCATGGGCGAAACCGAACTGACCCAGGAAAACATGTGCGATCTCGTGGGTGAAGTCGCCAACACGATCTCCGGCAACGCGCGCCGCGATTTCGGCAAGGACTTCATGATTTCCGTGCCGACGGTCGTCGCCGGCGAACCGGAAAAAGTCGTCACCCCGGACAACACGCGTTCCTTCGTGATTCCGATCAACTGGCGCAGTCACTCTGCCCAGCTGGTCGTCTGCCTGGAGTAATCGGGCCAGCCAGCGGCGATTCGTACGCGCCGCCCGCTGCAACCCCGATGCAACGATGCAATGCAACGCCGGCAACCGGACGCAAATCCTGGCGCCCTTCACGTTGCCGGCACCCTGACCGGCGATTCCGTAGACGTCATCGTGATCAGCACCGACGAGGCGCTGATCGCGACGCTGCAGCAGGCTGCCGGCGCTGATCACACCCTCTGGCACGCCCCCTCCATCGACGCCGCCGTCGAACTGCTGGTCGGCGGCCATTGCGGCATCCTGATCGCAGACATGCAGGTGCTGCGCGGTGAAGCCGCCGCCGCACTCGAAAAGCTGCAAAGCCAGTTTCCCGAACTCGTCCTTCTTGCGACCGGTCGTCGCGACGAGGAAGGTCGTGTCGCAGGGCTCATCAGCAGGGGCAGTGTCTATCGCTTCCTGCACAAGCCCGTGTCGCCGGCGCGCGCGAATCTGTTCCTCGCCACGGCCACGCGCCGCTATCACGAACTGGCCCAGAACGTATCGCCGGCGCTCGCGAGCGTCCGGGAACTCACGAAGCCGGCCCATCGCGTGCCGCTGATCGGCGCCGGCGCAGGCGCTCTGCTGCTCATCGTCGGCGCAGTCATTTTTCTGTCGCGACGCGAGCCCGCGGTCGAGACCCTGCCCACCCCTGCGTCCGTGGCAACTCAGCCAGTGGCGACACCCGCGCTCGACACGACGCCGACGCTCGCGGCGGCACAGGCCGCGTTCTCCGCGGGCAAGCTGTCGGCGCCGTCGGGCGACAATGCGCTCGAACGCTATCGCGCGGTGCTGACGGTCGAGCCGGCGAATGCCGCAGCACTCGCCGGGGTCCAGGACGTGCTCGATGCGCTCGAAACACAGGTCACGCAGGCGTTGCAGGCAGGCGATGCCGCGGCCGCCGCGCGCGCTTTCACGACGCTGCAGAAGGCCCAGCCCGATCATCCGGAACTCCCGACGCTGAATGCGCAACTGCTGGCACTGTCGCGCTCGGTCCGGCAGGCGCCGGCGAAAGCACCTGCCGTCAGTGCGCCGACGGCGCCTGCCGCGCCCAACACGCAGCTGGCGCGCAGCCGTATCGCGGCGGGTCAATTGCTGGAGCCGGAAGACGACAGCGCCGTGTTCCATCTGCGCGCCGCGCGCGATCTGGGCGAAGACGACACGGTGAATCGCATTCTGGCGACCGACGTCGGCTCGCGCCTGCTCGCGCAAACGCGGCAAGCCATGGCGAATGAGGACATGGCGCAGGCGCGCACGCAGTTCGCAGCCGCCGCCGCACTCGATCGCGAATTCGAACTCGCGCTGCCGGACCTGCCGCAGGTCGAACAGGAACTGAATGCACTGACGACGGCCGCGACGCGTGCCGTCATCGACGAGCAACTGGCGCCGATCATCAAGCTGCGCGAGAACGGGCGCCTCATCGAACCGGCCGGCGACAATGCCTTCGAGCGCTTGCAGACACTGGCGGAACAGTCGCCCGACGCAGCAGCGGTTCGGACGGAACAACAGCGACTCGCATTCACCCTGCTGGATCACGCCCGCACGGCGCTGGCGCAGGGCGATCTCGAACGCGCCGGCCTGCTCACGAACAGGGCAGAGACGCTGGTACCGCGCATGACGAATGCGCGCACGCTGCGCGACCAGATCGCAGCGGCCCAGGAAGAACGCGATGCTGCGAACCGCGTCGTCCAGGCTCGCGAGCTGCCGCGTACGCGCGAAGTGGCGGCTGCTTATCCCAACGATGCCGAGCGCCGCGGCATCGAAGGCTGGGTCGACATCGAATTCGTCATTGCCACCGACGGCACGACCCGCAGCCCGATCGTGCGCGAATCGCAGCCAGCCGGCGTCTTCGACAAGTCAGCGCTCGATGCGCTGGCGAAGTGGCGCTTCGAGCCGGTGACGCGCAACGGCAAGACCGTGGAACAGCGCGCGATCCTGCGGGTGCGGTTCGCGCTGAAGTAGGAGCCGCCTCGCGGCTTCTTCCTGTTCCTGTGGGGCCGGCTTCAGCCGGCCTGTGCTGCTGGATGCAGTCGCGGCCGGCTGAAGCCGGCCCCACAGGCAGAGAAGATCTATCCCGTCTTCGCGACGCCCCTGTCGAAGCGTCGCCCCAGCCAGTAGCCCAGCAGCGCCCACAGCGCCGCGACGCCTGCGCCCAGCAGGGCCAGTGCCGCCGGTCCCCAGCCCATGCCTTCCAGTCCCTTGTTGAGCTGGGCCGACAGCGCATCGGCGCCGCGATACACAGGCACGTCGACGGTGCTCTTGGCCTTGTACTTGGTTTCCTTGTCGAGCGGGCTCCAGAGCATTTCGCGGCCCGGGCGCACGAAGGCGTATTCCATCGCCCGGCGCAGGATGAAGACCACGGCGAGCACGCCGAGCGTTCCAGTCGCGGCCAGCGCCACGAAGCCGCCGACCATGATGAGCGGCACGACCGTCACCAACGCGATCACGCCGAAGCGCTGCGCGATGCGGCCGGTGAGGAAGATCTGCGACAGCACCGTCAGCGTCTGCACGATCCAGTCGAAGCGCGCGAAGATGCGCGTGCGATCGGTGATCTCCGGATAGTTCACTTCCACCAGGCGCAGCTGCTCGAAGTACAGCAGCGTATTCACGGCCGAGATGAACACCACGAAACAGGCGATGCCGAGGATGTAGGGCGACTTCAGGATCAGCGTCACGCCCGCGAACATGTTGCCGCCGAGCGGACGATCCTCCTCCACCGACTCGGTGCGGTCGCGCCAGATGTTGAGCAGCAGGCGCTGGCAGACGATGGCGGCGACGAACAGCGCCGCGCCGAGAAACAGCAGGCCGTTGTTGCCAATCGAGGCGACGCTGAAGTCGGACACCAGCGGCCCGACGAGCGCACCGGCGCTGCCGCCGGCAGCGATCACGCCGAACAGCCGCTTGCTCTGACCGCTGTCGAACAGCTCGAGCAGGAAGCTCCAGAAGATCGACAGCAGGAACAGGTTGACCACGCTGATGAAGACGTAGAAGAACTTGCCGACCGCCGGATTGATCTGATCGCCCTGCAGGGCCACGCCGATCAGGCCGAGCACGACGGCGACGACGCCGTACATGGCGGGAAGAAACACGCTGCGCCGGACGCGGGCCACAATGATCCCGTACAGCGGGATGATCAGCAGCGAGGCGGCCCAGGTCACCATCCACAGGTCGGCCACCTGGTCGCGGCCGATGAGGGTGCCGATCGTCTCGCGCAACGGACGCACGGCGAAGTAGCCGGCCCACATGAAGAAGAACAGACCGAATGCCGCCACGACGGCGCGCACTTCGCGAGGCTCCACGGGTGCCAGCCGTCCCAGCAGATTGCCGAGCAGGGAACCTGAAGAAGTCGTGGTCATCGAATGCCCTCGCCGTCTCATGGATCGATCGCGCACCATGGCAGGCGCGGCGCGGGGATTCTAAACGGAGGATGCCGACCGTCGCAGTTACGATGCGGTCAGCGGTGGCGGGCTGCGACGAGCGGCCGATGCGGGAGCCCGGCTGCACCGGGCTCCCGTCGAACTTCTAAGGAATCGTCTTGCTGGCGACGTTCGATTGCGAGCTCTCGCCACCCGACCCCGTGTAGGCCTTCACGGCGAAGTACCAGGTGCCCGAGGCCAGACCGTCGACCACGTAGCTCGTCACGCTCGGGTTCGAAATCGTGATCGTCTGGTTGAGCGCCGAGGAACTCGTGCCATAGACGATGCGATAGCCGGCGAGATTGGTCAGCGCGGTGCCATCGGTGTTCTGGGTCGGTGCGACCCACGACAGCGTCGCACTGCCCGTGGCCGGTGCCGCATTCACGGCGATGCTGAAGGCAGGCAGCGACACGGAATGGGTGCCGTCGCTGACCCCGATGACGATGTTCGAGGTCGTGCCGGTCGCGCTCGGCGTGCCCGAGAGTCGGCCGGTGGTCGTGCTGAACGTCGCCCAGCCCGGCTTGTTGCTGATGCTGAACGCGAGCGTCGCGCCTTCCGGATCATTCGCCGTCGGCTGGAAGCTGTAGCTGGCGCCCACGGTCACGGAAGTCGCCGGCGTGCCGGAAAGGGTCGGCGCGGCATTGCCGGGCGGCGGGGTGGTGCTGCCGCCGCTCACCGTGATGGTGAACGCCGCGAGCGAGGCCGACGCCTTGCCATCGCTGACGCTGATGATGATGTTGCCGAACGTACCGGCCGCCGTCGGCGTGCCGCTCAGCCGGCCGGTCGACGCGGTGAAGTTCGCCCAGGTCGGCTTGTTCTGGATGCTGAAGCCGAGCGTGTCGCTGGCGTCGGCATCGGCTGCCGTCGGCGTGAACGAATAGGCCGTGCCGACCGTCGCACTCGTGCCCGGCGTACCGCTGATCGTCGGCGCGCGATTGGCGGCCGCCTGCACGGTGATCGTGAACGCCGTCAGCGCGGTCGAGACCTTGCCGTCGCTGACGCTGATGATGATGTTGGCGAACGAACCGACGTTGGACGCCGCCGGCGTGCCGGTCAGGCGGCCGGTGGACGCGCTGAAGCTCGCCCACGACGGCTTGTTCTGGATGCTCCAGGTCAGCGCATCGCCGTTGGCATCGGTGGCCGTCGGCTGGAACGAGTAGGCCTGGCCCGCCTGCACCGAGGTCATCGGCGTGCCGCCGATCGCAGGCGCGCTGTTGTCCGGTCCTTTCACGCTGATCGCGAACGCGGGCAGCGCCGTGGTCGCGACGCCGTCGCTCACGCTGATCACGATGTTGGAGAAGTTGCCGACGTTGGCCGCCGCGGGCGTGCCGCTCAGCGTGCCCGAGGAGGTGCTGAAGCTCGCCCACGAGGGACGGTTCGAGATCGAGAACCGCAGCGCGTCGCCGTCGGCGTCCGCGGCGCTCGGCTGGAAGCTGTAGGCGGCTCCGACATCGACTGAAGCCGTGGGCGTACCGCTGATCGTCGGCGCATTGTTGGCGGCCGGCGGCGGGGCGCTGCGCGAACGGATGACGATACGGAACGGACCGATGGAGCGCTGATCGCGTCCGTCAGTCACCGTGATGGTGATGTCCTGGGTTTCGCCGACGTCTGCATCCTGCGGCGAACCGGTCAATGCGCCGGTGTCGACGCTGAAGGTCGCCCACGTCGGCTTGTTGGTCACCGAGAACTCGAGGAAGTCGTTGTCGGCGTCGCTCGCCGTCGGCGTGAACGAGTAGTCCTGCCCGGCTTCGATCGCAGCCGCCGGCGTGCCGGTGATCTCGGGCGCATGGTTCGCCGTGGGAGGAGGCGTCGGCGTGGTCGGCGACGTGGGCGACGTCGGCGGAGCAGCGGCCACGGCGTCGTCGCCTTCGCCGCCGCAGGCTGCGAGCGTCGCAACCGCGCACAGAACGATGCTCGCCCTGACCAGCCGTCGAATCATCATGCTCCCGAAACTCGTTTTCATTGCTTGCACCTGCTTCAGCACGTCGCGACAGCGAATCGCGAACGTTGCGGACGATCGGCCAAGGCAATGACGCTGACGTCGATGTGTGCGCTGACGCTGGTGCGTCACGGATCGACGGCCCGAATCTGCAAATCCATCGGCATCCGATGCAGTCGCAGATTCTTTGCTGGCAACCCCGCTATCCCGCGCAGTGCGCGTCGGACCGGAGGCTTTGCGTCCCCGCCTTTCGACGGGTTTGCCCTTTTCAACTCCTGAACTTTTTCGCCGTTATTTCACGAGCGTTGCGATTCGCGCCTGACATGGCACGCATCGCGACGATCGGTTCACCGGAGCAAACCTGCAGCGAGTGGCATCAAGGAAGGGAAGCGTTCGGGTATGACGACGGAGGAACGAACAGTCCTCTGGCCGGCAACCCCGCTATCCTGCGCCCTTGCGCTCACCGGACCGGAGGCTTTGCGTCCCCGCCTTGCAGCGGGTTTGCCCTTGTGAAGCGTGGTCGAGTAGACCCCAGTAAAAACACCTTTGCAATTGTCGTTGGCTACAGACAGCTCAAGTGATTTCGAGCTTCACATAAGAACGTCAGAAAACATAAGGCGCTCGCTTATGCAATGCGTGCGCACTCGCGCATCGCACTGCATCCGTCGGGTTCGCGCTTCGTAACACGACGGCAATTTTCCGCGCATCACTGCAGCGTCTTGCTCGCGACGTTCGAATTCGCGCTCTCCGTTCCTGCACTCGTGTACGCACGCACCGCGAAGTAGTACGTCGTCGGCGTCAGTCCATCGAGCACGTAGGTCGACACGCTCGGATTGGCCACCTGGATCGTCTGGTTCAGCGCGCTCGCGGACGTGCCGTAATAGATGCGGAAGCCGGCGAGATTCGTGAGCGTCGTGCCATCGGTGTTCTGGGTCGGCGCCGCCCACGACAGCGTCGCGCTTTTGGTCGCTGCCTGATTCACGGCGATCGAGAACGCAGGCAATGCAGTCGATGCCTTGCCGTCGCCGACACTGATGACGATGTTCGCGTAGCTGCCCGCATCGCTCGCCGATGGCGTGCCGGAAAGCTGGCCGTTCGAGGTGCTGAAGGCGGCCCAGGCCGGCTTGTTGCTGATGCTGAAGGTGAGCGTATCGCCGTCGGCATCGGCGGCCGTCGGACGGAAGCTGTAGGCGCTGCCCACGTTCACGCTCGTCGTCGGCGTGCCGCTGATCGTCGGCGCGCGGTTGACGGCGGCGGCGTTCACCGTGATTGCAAAGGCCGGCAGCGACGTCGTCACCTTGCCGTCGCTGACCCGGATGACGATGTCCGAATGCGTTGCCGCCGCCGTCGGCGTGCCCGTGAGCGCACCGGTCGAGGTGCTGAAACTCGCCCAGGCCGGCTTGTTGCTGATGCTGAAACCGAGCGCGTCGCCGTCGGCATCGGCGGCCGTCGGACGGAAGCTGTAGGCGCTGCCCACGTTCACGCTCGTCGTCGGCGTGCCGCTGATCGTCGGCGCGCGGTTGACGGCGGCGGCGTTCACCGTGATCGCAAAGGCCGGCAACGACGTCGTCACCTTGCCGTCGCTGACCCGGATGACGATGTTCGAATGCTTTCCTGCGGCGGTCGGCCTGCCGGTGAGCGCACCGTTCGAGGCGCTGAAGCTCGCCCAGGCAGGCTTGTTGCTGATGCTGAAACCGAGCGCGTCGCCGTCGGGATCGCTGGCGGTCGGCCGGAAGCTGTAGTTCGTCCCGACGGTGGCGGTGGTCGGCGGCGTGCCCGAGAGCGTGGGGCTGCGGTTGGCGGCCGTCACCGTGATGGTGAAGCGCGGCAGGTCGGTGCCGTACTTGCCGTCCCAGGCGTAGATGTTGATGTTCGCGAAGGTGCCGGTCCTGTTCGGCGTGCCGCTGAGCCTGCCGGTCTTGCGATTGAAGCTCGCCCACGAGGGCTGGTTGCGGATGCCGAAGGTGACGGTGTTGCCGTCCGGATCGGAAGCCGTCGGCGTGAACGCATAGGACTGGCCGACCTTGACCGAGGTCGGCGGCGTTCCGGAAATCACGGGACGCTGGGTATTGGCCGCCCAGGCAGCGGAGACGCCACCGGCCGCGAGTACGGCGACGACGAGAGCGCGACGAAAGAACGCGTGCAGACCAGTCATTGCAATCGAATCTCCATGCAGGACCATGTCGTTCCGGCGCGCGAACGCACGGAAGCCGTGTCTGACAAGGAGTCATTGCGATTGCGCGAAGGCGCAGCGGCAGCGTCACGCCGGGACGATGATTCCCGACGGCAACCCCGCTATCCGCGACTCGTCTGGAGCCGTTGGGACCGGAGGCTTTGCGTCGCCGTCTTTCGACGGTTATGCCCTTGTTCGACCGTCACAGTGTGCGGCCGCAGGCGCACATGACATATCGGACGGCCCCGCATCGACGCGCGGGCGATGCAGGCGATCGGTGGTCGGGCGGAAACTAGCGACGCGGGGGAGGCGAAGGATGAGGGAAGGTGCGTCCGCTGACGCAGGTCACACGCGGGACCCGGCGGCGATCCGCACTATCCGCCGACGCGCGTGAGCAATTCGTCCAGTGCACCAATGATCCGGTCGGCCTCGTCGGCCAGCGAGCCGATTCGTTCGCCCAGCTTGCCGACCGGCACCGAAGCGATTTCCAGCGGATGCAGGGTGACGGAGAGGTTCTTGATCCTGAACTCCGGATTGAAACGACGGCTCGCGACTTTGCCGAGCAGCGCGGTTTTCACCAGCGGAACGACGATCCGGCGCCCATAGTCGTCGTAGAGCGAAGACTGGACCACGACGACGAACGGGATGCTGTCGCGCTGGTTTCCGAGGTTTCGATGAACATCGAATTGCGCCATCAGAGCGTCGAGTATTCGTCGGCGAACGAGCCCTGTCGCTCGGCGAAGCGATTCCAGGTCGCGACCGTGGCCCTTGCCAGTGCCGCGTCGGCCGCCCGGCGCTGGGCTTCCTGCGCCAGATAGTCTGCAAGCAGGGATTCAACGACACCGGAGAGGTTGCTGGTGATCTTCTTCGCCTGGTCGACCAGGTCTTCGTTCAGCGTCAGATTGACCGGGCGCTTGCGTGCCGTGACATCGTAGGTCGATTTCATGAATGCGCATGCTATGCGCATTCATGGGTGCCGACAACCAGTCAGTCAGTCGAAGCGGAAGCCGTGCTGGCGCACCAGGCGCGTGCAGGCCGTGGCGAGATGCAGGTCGTAGGCGACGCCGGCGCCGCGGTTGATTTCGTCGATGGCCGCATCGATGCCGAGCGCTGCGCGATACGGTCGCGGCGATGACATCGCTTCGACCGTGTCGGCGATGGCGAGGATGCGCGCTTCGAGCAGGATTTCCTCGCCCTTCAGGCCGCGCGGATAGCCGCTGCCGTCGAGACGTTCGTGGTGTTCGAAAATGATTTCGGCCACCGGCGCGCCGAAGTCGATGTTCGCCAGCAGCTTGCAGCCTTCCTCGACGTGCGTGCGCATCAATGCCGTCTCGGCCTCGGTGAGTTTGCCGGGGCGCGACAGGATGGAAGCCGGCACGGCGACGTTGCCGACGTCGTGCAGCAGTGCGGCGATGCGCAGCGCGTGCTGGCGTTCGCCATCGAGTCCGGCTTCGCGGCCGAGCGCCACGGCGAGCGCGGCGACGCGGCGAGCCGAGCCGGCGGTCGCGGGATCGTGCCGCTCGCTCATGGCGAGCAGCGCATCGATCATTCCCTGCAGCGCGACATCCGTCCGCTGCAGCGACCCGAGCGTCTGCGCGTGCGCGCGCTTGGCGTGCAGCATGCGCGAGACGCCATCGCTCAGTGCCGCAAGCGCCTTCTGGTCCTGCTCGCCGTAACCGGCATCGCGATTCGCCACGCCCAGCACCGCCACGGCCTGGCCGTTGTCGACCATCGGCACGGCAACGTAGCGCTGCAGATCCGGCAGGCCGTCGGCCTGCGGCTTCCAGGTGAGATCGTTGCTGGAGGTCGCATGGCAGGCGCGCACGCATTCGGTGAACACGCTCATGCGCGCCAGCGGCCTCGGTTCGGCATTGGCCATCGTGGTCTGCGATTTCTCGTGATCGCGCCACGCCGCGAGTGCGAGCGTCTTCTCGGCGGGCTGCACGAAGAAGAAGTACGCGAGCGGACTGCCCGTCATGGCCGCGGCCTGTTCGACCACGCGGCGGATGATCGCCGACTCATCGAAGCTCTCGGCCTGGCGGAACAGGTCGATGAGGAATTCCTGCTGCTGCTGTTCCTGACGCTGCACCTGCGCCGCCTGATGGCGCTGCGAGATGTCGCGGATGACCAGCAGCGTCTCGCCGCGGCTGCCCTCGAAGCGTCCGGCGCTGACTTCGACCTGCATGAACGACCCGTCGCGGCGCTTGTGCCGCGCCTCGTAGCGGCCCGCCGTCGGGGCGGAATCCTGTGCCTGTGCTTCGATCTCCGCAGCGGGTGTGCCCACGATTTCCTCGCGCGCGTGACCCGACATGGCGCAGTACGCGTCGTTGACTTCGACGATGCGGTTGTCGGCATCGAGAATCCAGTAGCCGTCGGTCAGCGCATCGACGACCGAACGGCTCGCAGCCACGGCTTCGCGTTGCGTGCGCTCGGCGGCGACGCGCTCGGTGAGATCGCAGACGCTGACGACGTCCGCAGCACGGCCGTCGAACTCGATCGGGCGCGTGGCGAGCGTGACGTGCAGCTTCGAGCCGTCCTTGCGCAGATGCGTGACGATGCCCTCGCCCGCCGGCGGCGAAGACCCATCGCTCAGCGCGGCACTCTTGAGCGCGAGGAATTCGGCGCGCGTGTAACCGTAGACGCTCAGCGCCGTGTCGTTGACGGCGATGAAGCCACCGGTGGCCTGATCGGCGATCCACATCGGCAGCGGATTCGCCTCGAAGATGCGACGGAAACGCGCCTCGCCCGCCGCCAGCCGCTGGTTGGTCGTTTCCAGTTCGCCGATCTGGTTGCGCAGCCGCGCCTGCGCCTGCTGCGCGCGTTCGGTCGCAAGCGCCAGCGCCTGTTGCGCCCGTTCCAGCGCTTCGGAACGCTGCACAGTGCCCGCATCCAGCGCGGGCAGCTTGACGGTCGGCGAAGGCTTCGCCGCGGGCGCCGGCGCAGCCGCGACGAGTTCGTCGATGGCCTTCACCAGCGCGTCGGGCTGTTCGGTGCGGGCGAGAAAACGTTCGGCGCCCAGTTCGAGCGCGAAGCTTTCGTACTTCGGATTGTCGTGACGGCGCGTGTAGAACAGGAACGGAATCGACTGCAGCCGCTCGTCCTGTTTCCATTTGCGGCACAGCGCGAAGCCGTCCATGCGCGGCAGCACGATGTCGGACACCACCGCCTGCGGCGGCTCGCGGCGCGCGGCGTCCAGCGCTTCCAGCCCGTTGGCGGCACGCACGACGCGGTGACCGCGCGGCGTCAGCAGCTTCTCCAGCGCCAGCTGTTCGGACTCGCGCTCGTACGCAACCAGAATCACACCCATGATCGAAAACTCCTGCCCCATCCGCCGGTGGACGCGGTGCACGAACCGTGGTGGTCGATGGCCGGCCCGAAGGCCCGCCTGCCAGCCGATAGTAGTTATGTCAGGAGCGAAGTATGCCGACTAAGTCGTTGATTGGAAGACCGACGGGCAGGCGGGATGCCGGAAGGGAGAAGTGGAGCACAGAGGAGGACGGCGACAGGCGACAGGCGACGGGCGACGGGCGACAGGCGACAGGCGACAGGCCAGACCAGAAGGGTGCGTGCTGCTTCTGGCCTGTGGCCTGTAGCCTGTAGCCCGCCGGCTCCGCCGGCCCCTACCCCATCGCCCGGTTCACCCTCATCCAGTACTGCCCGAGGATCGACACCTGCTCGGTGAATTGCCTGAAATCCACGGGTTTGACGATGTAGCTGTTGGCCAGGCATTCGTAGCTGCGCAGCATGTCGGACTCCTGATCCGACGAGGACATGATGACCACCGGGATGGGGCGCAGCTGCGGGTCGTTCTTGATGCGGGTCAGCACGTCCAGGCCGTCGATCTTGGGCATGTGCAGGTCAAGCAGCATCAGGCGCGGCAGGCCCGGGGGACGCTGGGCATAGGCGCCCTTGCACATCAGGTAGTCGAGCGCGGCCTGGCCGTCCTGGACCCAGACGACGTTGCGGCTGACGCCGCTGACTGCGAGCGCGTGCGTCGTCAGTTCGGCGTCGGTGGGGTTGTCGTCGGCGAGGAGAACGTAGCCGGTATTCGTCATGGACATCCCCAGAATCAGGCGCGCAGCGCGAGCCCGCCGCCCGCCAGCGCGATCACGAAACCATACTCCCGCGCCACTTCGCGCAGTCGCTCGAAGCGACCCGACTGGCCGCCGTGCCCGGCTTCCAGGTTGGTATGCAGCAGGGTGGGATTCGCGTCGGTCTTGCGATCACGCAGCCGCGCCACCCATTTCGCCGGTTCGTAGTACTGCACCTGGCTGTCCCACAGGCCGGTCGTGACCAGCAGCGGCGGATACGCCTGCGCGCGCACGTTGTCGTAGGGCGAATAGGAAAGCATGTAGCGATAGAACTCCGGCTCGTTGGGATCGCCCCATTCGTCGTATTCGAGCGTGGTCAGCGGAATCGATTCGTCGAGCATGGTGGTGACGATGTCGACGAACGGCACGTTCGCCACCACACCGCCGTATTTTTCCGGCGCCGTGTTGATGACGGCGCCCATGAGCAGCCCGCCGGCGCTGCCGCCGGAAGCGTAGATGTTTCCGGCCGTCGCATAACGCTGCGCGATCAGGAAGTCGGTGACATCGATGAAGTCGTTGAACGTGTTCCATTTCGCCAGCAGGCGGCCGGCCTCGTACCAGCGCCGTCCGAGTTCCTGGCCGCCGCGGATGTGGGCGATCGCATAGATGAAACCGCGATCCAGCAGCGACAGGCGCGCCGAACTGAAAGCCGGATCCATGCTGAGCCCGTACGACCCGTAGGCGTACAGGAACAGCGGCGCCGACCCGTCGCGCGGCGTGTCCCTGCGATACACGATGGACACCGGCACGCGCTCGCCGTCGCGCGCCGTCGCCCAGAGGAATTCGCTGGCGTAACGCGCCGGATCGAAATCGCCCAGCACCGGTTCGCGTTTCAGCAGCGTGCGCTCGCCGCTGTGAATGTCGATGTCGTACGTCGTCGCCGGCGTCGTGAGCGAGGTGTAGACGTAGCGCAGCCGCGTCGAATCCATTTCCGGATTCGAGCCGAGGTGCATGGTGTAAGCGGGATCGTCCGCCGCCAGCAGTTCCGCCGCCTGGCCCCAGCGCTGCACGCGGATCTTGCTCAGGCCGCCCGAGCGCTCGCTGACGGCGAGGAAGTCGCGGAACACTTCGAAGTCCTGCACGAAGATCTGCAGATCGTGCGCGATCACATCGCGCCAGTGCTGCGGCTGCTGCTGCGCCGGCCGGTCGGCGACCGGCACGGACACGACGCGGAAGTTCTGCGCCTGATGGTTGGTGCGGACCAGGAAGCGGTCGTCGAGATGATCGAGCTGGTATTCGTGGTCCTCGGCGCGCGGCGCGAACACCGTGAACGCGAACGCGGGATCATCGGTCCGTGCGTAACGCCATTCGGACGACGTCGTGCTCTCCGAGCCGATGAACAGGTAGCGCTCCGACTTGCTGCGTTCCAGCGCGATGCCGAAGCTCTCGTCCGGCTCTTCGTAGACCAGCGCATCGGGCGCCGTCGAACCGAGTTCATGACGGCGCACGCGCCGGCCGAGCAAGGTCACCGGGTCTTTCTCGACATACAGCAGCGTGCGGTTGTCGTCGGCCCAGGCGAGATCGGCCTCGGCGTTCTCGATGACGTCGGGCAGCAGGTCGCCCGTCGCCAGATCCTTGATGCGCAGCTGGAACTGGCGCCGGCCGACCGTATCGACCGCGAATGCCAGCAAGCGGTTGTCGGGGCTGACCTCGTAGTTGGCGAGCTGGAAGAACGCATGACCCTGCGCCATCGCGTTGCAGTCGAGCAGCACGACGGCCTCGGCTTCCGGCGCACCGTCGCGACGGCGCAGGTAGATCGGGTATTGCCGGCCGGTCTCGAAATGACTCCAGTACCAGTAGCCGCGATAACGCGACGGCACCGAGCTGTCGTCCTGCTTGAGCCGGGCGACGATCTCGGCATACAGCGAATCGATCAGCGGCTGCACCGGCGCGAGCATCGCCGCGGTGTACTCGTTCTCCGCCCGCAGATGCGCGAGAACGTCCGGGTCCGTGCGGGTGTCGTCGCGTAACCAGTAGTACGGATCGTCGCGCGAGCCGTGCGGCGATTCGACCCGATGACTGCGCTGCGCGGGTCGCGGAGGTCGGCTGGGCGGTAGCGGCACGTCGGTCCCCTCAGGATTGCCGGCGGACGGCTTCCGTGAATGTCCCGTCGCGGCAGTCCGCGGCGGGTGTTTGCGCCGATTTATAGCCGTCGCTGCGGGGCGGGTAAATCGTCATCTCCCTCAATTGCTGCATGTGAAGCGAGATCCAGCCGCTGCAAAAAAGTGATGCGTTCGGAGGAACGCCGCCACGTCGATAACGCATCATTTCCAGCTTGGAACAGCGATGGCGCCGCCAGTGGGCTAGCATCCCGTCGGCGCTGCGACGCCGCAGGAACTCGAACACGAAGACAGGCGGACCATGCGATTTCTGGGGGGCAGTTCACGCGACCTTCCCGGAAAAGCCAGATGCAGGTCTCAGTCGGTCGACTTTGCATAAGTAAGTATTAGCGAACCAGCATGAAAACCCCGAGGAGTGGGTCCATGGCGAATGCTCAGCACAATCGTCCCGGCGAGGAAGTGAACCTGGAAATCGACGACACCCAGAGCGCGCGGATTCTTGGCGAATCCGACGCCCATCACACGCCCATCCTGGTCCTGAGCCGCGATGCGGCCCTGGTGGAAACGGTCCGC
Source organism: Povalibacter sp. (assembly GCF_036735925.1). NCBI lineage: Bacteria > Pseudomonadati > Pseudomonadota > Gammaproteobacteria > Steroidobacterales > Steroidobacteraceae > Povalibacter > Povalibacter sp. The sequence continues at coordinate 51,798 of NZ_DAINNK010000005.1, read as the reverse complement.
AAGGCCGCGCCGCGCGGCAGCTCTGCCACGCACGCGCCCGATCTCGATCAGGTCGCCGACCGGCTGCCGAGCCTGAAGCCGGGCGTCCTGGTCGTCGACACCGCCAGCACCTCGGACGTGGCGGCGCTGGTGGCCCAGCTCACCCAGCACTTCCCCGAACTCGTCGTCGTCGTCGCCGGCAAGCGCGAAGACAGCGCCTCGCTCATGCAGCTCACGGCCGCCGGCCGTATTTTCCGATTCCTGCTCACGCCGCTGTCGCACGGCCAGACCCGTCTCGCCCTCGAAGCGGCGATCACGCAGCACGCCGACCTGAGCGCGGCCTCCAGCCGTCAGTCGTCCGGCGCCTCGGGCGAAGGCGGCAGCAAGAACTATGTGATGACCTACGGCGCGCTCGCCGCAGGCCTGCTGATCCTGATCGGCGCCATCTGGTTCGGCGTCAAGCAGTTCACCGGCAAGGAAGCACCGCCGGTCGAAACCCAGGTCGCGGCGCCGTCCGCCACGCCGAGCATTCCCACGAAACAGGATCCGGTGCAGGCCGAACTCGCCCTCGCCAAGGAAGCCTTCGACCAGGGCAGGTTCCTCGAACCCGCGGGCGAAAGCGCACTCGACTACTACCGCAGCGCGCTGGCGCTCGATCCGCAGAGCCAGGCCGCGAAGGACGGCGTGCGTTCCGTCGTCGACCGGATCCTCGGCCGCGCCGAACAGGCGCTGACGGCTGAAAAGCTCGAAGACGCGGTGCGCACGATCGAGCAGGCCCGCTCCATCGATCCGACCCATCCGCGCCTGGCGTTCCTCGACACCCAGATCGCCCGCGAGCGCGAGCGTCTGAAACTGACGCAGGCCCGCGACGTGGGCAATCGCGTCAGCACCCTGGTGGCACAGGCCAACGACCGCATGGCCAACGGCCGGCTCATTTCGCCCGCCAGCAGCAATGCGCGCGATGCGCTGCTCGAAGCGCGCAGGCTCGACCCGACCGATCCGACCGTCGTGCAGGGCATGCGCGAGCTGAGCTCGCTGCTCACCGAAGAAGCGCGCAAGTCGCTGGCCGCGGGCCGGCTCGACGAAGCCCAGGCGTACGTCAACGGCGCGCGTCAGCTCGGTTCCGCCGATGCGGCGCTGGCGCAGGTGCAGCGCTCCATCACCGAAGCGAACCGTCCGGCTGCCACGGCGGCCGCTGCGACGACGGCAGGTGCCGCCGCCGCGCGGCGTCCGGGCACGACGCCGGCCGGTCCGAACACCGACGGTCTCGTTGCCGAAGTCCGTCAGCGCATGAACGAAGGCAAGCTGATCGATCCGGCCGGCGCCAGCGCCCGCGATTCGCTCAACCAGCTCATCGCCCAGACGCCGGACCGTCCGGAAGTGGAAGAACTGTCGCGCGCGCTCTCGACCCGCCTGCTCAATTCGAGCAAGCAGGCGATGGCCGCCAAGGCCTACGATCGTTCGGCGCAGTTGCTCGCCGGCGCCCGCGACGTCGGCGCCCGCTACAACGGACCCGCGATCTCCCAGGCCGAAGCCGAGCTGTCCGCGGCCCGCGAACAGTCGGCGGCGCAGACCGCCGTCGTCTCGGCGGCCTCACTCAAGCGCACCCGCACGGTCAACCCCGTGTACCCGGAATCGGCCCGCAAGCGCGGCGTCGAAGGCTGGGTGGAAATGGCGTTCACTGTGACCACCGAAGGCCGCGTGGAAGACGTCGAGGTCCGCAATTCGAGCCCGGCTGAAATCTTCGACGACGCCGCGACCCGCGCGATCCGCCAGTGGCGCTTCGAACCCGTCGAACGCAACGGCCAGAAAGTGCCCCAGCGCGCGATGGTGCGGCTGAGGTTCGAACAGCAGCAGTAAGCGGCGGAATCGCTGTATCGAAGAGGCTCACCTGCGGAAGCGGGTGGGCCTTTTTCTTTGGGCGGGCTACAGGCAACAGGCGACAGCCAGAAAAAGCCACGGCCCTCCTGGCTGTCGCCTGTCGCCTGTAGCCTGTAGCCTGCCTCCCCATGCAATCCCTCACCGACATCGCCATCTTCGTCAAGGTCGTCGAGCTGTCGAGTTTCACGGCGGCGGCCGAGGCGCTCGACATGTCGCAGCCCGTGGTCAGCAAGGCGGTCACGCGGCTCGAAGAAAAGCTCGGCGTGCGGCTGCTCAATCGCACCACGCGGCGGCTGAGTCTCACGGAGGCGGGATCGGAGCTGTATCGCCGCAGCGTGCGCGCGCTCGAAGAAATCGCCGATGCCGAATCGGAACTCGCGCGCTTCCAGATCGAGCCGCGCGGCACGCTGCGCGTGTCGGCGCCCATGTCGTTCAGCATCCTGCAACTCGGTGCGAAGCTGCAGGCGTTCCTCGATCGCCATCCGGGCGTCAACCTCGAACTCAACCTCGACGATCGCCAGGTCGATCTGGTCGAAGAAGGCTTCGACGTCGCGATCCGCATTGCCCACCTGCGCGACTCGAGCCTGGTCGCGCGCAAGATCGTGCCCTGCCGGCAGGTGCTGTGCGCCTCGCCCGCGTATCTCGCGAAGCACGGCACGCCGGAGCGGCCCGAGGATCTGCTCGAACACAAGATCATCCTGTACTCGTTCCTGAGTCACGCGCGCGAATGGCGGCTGGTCGACGAACAGGGCGAAACCCACGTCGTGCCGCTCAAGGGACCGCTGCAGACCAACAATGGCCTGGTGAATCGCGCCGCGTGTCTGGCGGGCGCCGGCATCGTGATGCTGCCGTCGTTCTATCTCGGCGATCAGCTGCGCTCCGGCGAACTCGTGCCCTTGCTGTGCAAGTTCCGTCCGGTCGATCTCGCGATCTATGCCGTGTATCCGGAGCGTCGCAATCTGTCGCCGAAGGTGCGCGCGTTCGTGGATTTCCTCGCCGAGACGTTCGGACCGGAGCCGGCGTGGGAGAAAGGCTGCCCACTGGATTGACCCCTCTTACTTTCTTCCTGTAGGTCAGGCTTTAGCCTGACTCCTTAGAGAGGCCGGCTGAAGCCGGCCCCACAGGCAGAGACGCCGCCTGCACTACGACGGCATCCGCCATCGCACCGACGCACCATCGCTGAGCATCCGCATCCACCGAACTCGCGAAGATCCTGATCTTCGCGCTGGCATCCGCCTTGCAATGCTCCTTCGTGTTTCGATGGAGCGATCGATGGACGGACGAGCGACCCGACTTCAGCTGCTGAATTTCTCGACGATTCCGATGCGGACCTTCCACTTGGCGTGGATGGCGTTCTTCATCTGCTTCTTCGCCTGGTTTGCGGTTGCGCCGCTGATGCCGGTGATTCGCGACGATCTCGGTCTCACGCGCGACCAGATCGCCAACATCAACATCGCCGCGGTGTGCGTCACCATTTTCGTGCGCCTGCTGATCGGCCCGCTGTGCGACCGCTTCGGCGCGCGACTCACTTATACGTGGCTGCTCGCGGTCGGCTCGATCCCGGTGATGGGCATCGCCTTCGCGCAAAGCTACGAGGCGTTCCTGTTCGGGCGGCTGTGCATCGGTGCGATCGGCGCGTCGTTCGTCATCACGCAGGTGCACACCTCCAGCATGTTCGCGCCGAACGTCGTCGGCACCGCGAATGCCACCTCCGCCGGCTGGGGCAATGCCGGCGGCGGCGCGACGCAGGCGCTGATGCCGCTGATCCTCGCGGCGATCGTGTCGGTCGGCGTCGAGCAGGCCATGGGCTGGCGCATCGCCATGTTCGTGCCGGGCATCCTGATGCTGGTGATGTCGGTGGTGTACTACCGCTTCGCCAAGGACACGCCATTCGGCAATCTCGATGAGCCCGGCGTGCGGCTGGCGAGCGGCCAGGCGCAGCGCGTGAAGGGCATGACCACCTTCCTCGCGGCGGCGCGCGACTATCGCGTGTGGCTGCTGTTCATCACCTACGGCGCCTGCTTCGGCGTCGAACTCACCATCCACAATCTCGCGGCCGTCTACTACGTCGACCGCTTCGGCCTGTCGGTGGCCACGGCCGGCTTCTATGTCGGCTGCTTCGGTTTGCTGGCGCTGTTCGCGCGTGCGCTCGGCGGCATCGTGTCGGACCGACTCGCACGCCATCGCGGTCTCGACTCGCGCGTCGATCTGCTGTTCCTGCTGATCCTCGCCGAAGGCATTGGCCTCCTGATCTTTTCGCAGATGGGCAGCGCACAAGCTGCCGTGCTCGCCATGCTGGCCTTCGGCGTCTTCACGCACATGGCCTGCGGCGCGACCTATGCGCTCGTGCCCTTCGTCAATCGCAAGGCGCTCGGCGGCGTGGCCGGCATCGTGGGCGCGGGCGGCAATGTCGGCGCAGTCGCCGCGGGTTTTCTGGTCAAGGGCACGTCGAGCACGCAGCAGGCGCTGCTGATCCTGGGCGGCATCGTCGTCGCCAGTGCGATCTGCGCCGTCGCCGTGCGCTTCACCGCCGAACAGAAAGCGGAAGAACGCCGGCTGTTCGACGAAGCGATGGCCAGCCGCGCCGCGACCGCGCAGGGCGATGCCTTGCCGGAAGGCGCCACCTGATACGTCTGTGAATTTCTCCGCTGCTCCAGCGTTGGGTGCAGCAACGGTTACCTGAGGCGCGTCACGCGCCCGTGTCCACCGCAACGTCGCGGCCGGCCACCGTAACCGTCACCAACTCGAATCCGGGTTGCCGCAGCGATGCGGCAATCGCCTCTGACTCAATGGAGTCCGCCATGAGCATTCGTCAGAAACTCGTCGTCGTCGGCAACGGCATGGTCGGTCAGCGCCTGCTGGACCGGCTGGTCGCCGAATCGCCCGACTTCGACATCACCGTGCTGTGCGAAGAGCCGCGCGCCGCCTACGACCGCGTGCAGCTCACGAGTTTCTTTTCCGGCAAGTCAGCCGACGACCTGTCGCTGGTGAGCCGCGACTTCTTCGACGACCACGGCATCGCCATCCATTTCAGCGAAGCGGCGACGGCGATCGATCGCGCCGCGAAGACCGTCACCACCTCGACGGGCCAGACCATCGCCTACGACAAACTGGTGCTCGCGACCGGCTCGTATGCCTTCGTGCCGCCGGTGCCGGGACGCGATCGTCCGAACTGCTTCGTCTACCGCACCATCGAGGATCTCGAAGCGATCCGCGCGGCGGCGAAGACCAGCAAGATCGGCGCGGTGATCGGCGGCGGCCTGCTGGGCCTCGAAGCCGCCAAGGCGCTCAAGGACCTTGGTCTCGAAACGCACGTGGTCGAATTCGCGCCGCGGCTCATGGCCGTGCAGATCGACGACGGCGGCGGCCGCGTGCTGCGCCGGAAGATCTCCGATCTCGGCGTCGGCATCCACACGGCGAAGAACACCAGCGGGATCGTCGACGGCGAGACCACGCGGCATCGCATGCAGTTCGCCGACGGCAGCGCGCTCGACACCGACATCGTCGTGTTCTCGGCCGGCATCCGCCCGCGCGACGAACTGGCGCGCAACGCCGGACTCGCACTCGGCGAGCGCGGCGGCATCGTCATCGACAACCACTGCCAGACCTCCGATCCCGACATCTTCGCCATCGGCGAATGCGCGCTGTGGAACGGCAAGCTGTTCGGCCTGGTCGCGCCCGGCTACCAGATGGCGCAGACCTGCCTCGCGCGCCTGCTCGGTCGCGACGAACCTTCGTTCACCGGCGCCGACATGAGCACCAAGCTGAAGCTGATGGGCGTCGACGTCGCCTCGCTCGGCGATGCGCACTGCACCTTCAGCAATGCGCGCTCGTACACCTTCGTCGACGAACGCAAGCAGGTCTACAAGAAACTGGTCGTGAGCGAAGACGGCGAGCGCCTGCTCGGCGGCATCCTCATCGGCGAAGCCGACGATTACGGCATCTGGCTGCAGATGATGATGGACGGCACGAAACTGCCGGAACACCCGGAAGAAATGATCGTGCCGGCCTTCGAAGGCAGCAAGAAATCCGCCGCCACCGGCGTGGCCGCGCTGCCGGCGACGGCGCAGATCTGTTCCTGCAACAACGTCAGCAAGGGCGCGATCTGCGCCGCCATCGATGCCGGCTGCACGACCGTGGGCGCGCTCAAGTCCTCGACCAAGGCCGCGACTTCCTGCGGTGGCTGCACCTCGCTGCTGACGATGGTGCTGAAGGCCGAACTCGCGAGCCGCGGCGTCGCGGTCAACAATCACCTCTGCGAACACTTCCCCTACTCGCGCCAGCAGATGTTCCACCTGGTGAAGGTCGGACAGCTCAAGACCTTCGGCGCGGTGCTGGAGAAACACGGCCGCGGTCTCGGCTGCGACATCTGCAAACCCACCATCGGCTCGATCCTCGCCTCCTGCTGGAACGAGTTCGTGCTGAAGCGCGACCAGGCCGTGCTGCAGGATACGAACGACTACTTCCTCGCCAACATGCAGAAGGACGGCACGTATTCGGTGGTGCCGCGCGTGCCCGGCGGCGAGATCACGCCCGACAAACTGATCGTGCTCGGCGAAGTGGCGAAGAAGTTCGGCCTCTACACCAAGATCACCGGCGGCCAGCGCATCGACCTGTTCGGCGCGCAGGTGCACGAACTGCCGCTGATCTGGAAAGAACTGATCGCCGCCGGCTTCGAAACCGGCCAGGCGTACGGCAAGTCGGTGCGCACGGTGAAGTCCTGCGTCGGCTCGACCTGGTGCCGCTACGGCGTGCAGGACAGCGTCGGCTTCGCCATCGACATCGAGAATCGCTACAAGGGCCTGCGCTCGCCGCACAAGCTCAAGTTCGCCGTCTCCGGCTGCACGCGCGAATGCGCCGAGGCGCAAAGCAAGGACGTCGGCGTGATCGCGACCGAGAAAGGCTGGAACCTGTACGTGTGCGGCAATGGCGGCATGAAGCCGCGGCACGCCGACCTGCTCGCCTCCGACCTCGACTCGGCCACGCTGGTCCGCTACATCGATCGCTTCCTGATGTTCTACATCCGCACCGCCGATCGCCTGCAGCGCACGTCGGTGTGGCTGGACAACCTGGAAGGCGGACTCGACTACTTGAAGCAGGTCGTCATCGACGACAAGCTCGGCATCGCCGCCGATCTCGAAGCGGACATGGCGCACGTCGTCGCCACGTACGAATGCGAATGGAAGAAGGCCGTCGAGGATCCGCAGACGCTCAAGCGCTTCCGCCACTTCGTCAACAGCGACAGCACCGACAGCAACGTCGTGTTCATCCAGGAACGCGGACAGATCCGCCCCGCCACTGCCGAAGAGCGGCAGCAGCGCCAGAAGGAGGCCGTATGAAGCCCGCATCGAACTGGAAATTCGTCTGCGAACTCGATGACATCCTGCCGGGCGCCGGCGTCGCCGCACTGATCGACGAACGCCAGATCGCCGTCTTCCGCAGCGGCGATGCGGTCTACGCGCTCGACAACTACGACCCGAACAGCGAGGCCAACGTGCTTGCGCGCGGCCTGGTCGGCGACATCCAGGGCGATCTGGTCGTCGCCTCGCCGATCTACAAGCATCACTTCAGCCTGATCACCGGCCGCTGCATCGAAGATGCCGACATGTCGGTGGCGGCGTATCCGGCGCGCGTCACCGATGGCCGCGTGTGGGTGCGCAGCACGCCGCTGCGTCCCGTCGCGCGCACGCGTCATCTGGTCGTGATCGGCAATGGCATGGCGGGCATGCGCGTGGTCGAAGATCTGCTGCAGATCGCACCGAATGCGTATCGCGTGACCGTGTTCGGCGCCGAGCCGCATCCGAACTACAACCGCATCCTGCTCTCGCCCGTACTCGCCGGCGAGAAGCGCGTCGAAGACATCATCCTGCATTCGCTCGACTGGTATCGCGACAAGGGCGTGACCTTGCACACCAGCGATCCGATCGTGGAGATCGATCGCATCCGCCGCACAGTGCGCTCGAAGAGCGGCATCGTCATGCGCTACGACCGGCTGCTGATCGCCGCGGGTTCGAACCCGGTGATCCTGCCGGTTCCCGGCAACGACCTGCCGGGCGTCGTGACGTTCCGCGATCTGCAGGATGTCGACCGGATGCTCGAAGCGACCAGGACGCGCAAGAAGGCCGTGGTCATCGGCGGCGGATTGCTGGGACTCGAAGCCGCACACGGCCTGCTCAAGCAGGGCATGGACGTCACGGTGGTGCACATCTTCGATTCGCTGATGGAACGGCAACTCGATCGCGCGGCTGGCGCGCTGCTGAAGGAATCGCTGGAGAAGCGCGGACTGAAGTTCCGGATGGCGACGAAGACGGCGGAGATTCTCGGTTCCCCCAGAGTCACCGGCGTGCGCTTCGACGACGGCACCGAACTCCCCGCCGACCTGGTCGTCATGGCCGTCGGCATCCGTCCCAACATTGAACTCGCGCAGGCCGCCGGCTTGCGCTGCGAACGCGGCGTGATGGTGAACGACACCATGCAGACGTTCGATCCCAGCATCTATGCCGTGGGCGAATGCGTGCAGCATCGCAACAGCACCTACGGACTCGTCGCGCCGCTGTTCGATCAGGCGCGCGTGTGTGCGACGCACCTCGCCGAGTTCGGCATCGGCCACTACATGGGCTCGATGGTGTCGACGCAGCTCAAGGTCACGGGCATCGACCTGTTCTCGGCCGGCGATTTCATCGGCAGCCCGAGCAGCGAGGCGCTGGTCATGCGCGATGCGCGGCGCGGCATCTACAAGCGCATCGTCATCGAGAACAACAAGGTGCGCGGCGCGGTGCTGTACGGCGATGTGAAGGATGCCGCCTGGTATCTGGAGCTGATGACGCAGGGCCGCGATGTTGGGCCGCTGCGTGACAAGCTGCTGTTCGGGGCGGCGTTTGCGGGGAAGGCGTGAGGAGAAAGACCCCCACCCTGCCCTCCCCCGCTGCGCGGAGGAGGGAAAGAACAGCGAATCACCTCGGCCTTCCGGTCCCCTCCTCCGCGCAGCGGGGGAGGGTTAGGGTGGGGGCTGTCTCTTGACCACCGCCGTAAGAACCACCTGCCCCTACTGCGGCGTCGGCTGCGGCGTACTCGCACGAGTCCGCGACAGCGCAGTCGACATCAGCGGCGATCCGCAACACCCCGCCAACCGCGGCCGACTCTGCTCGAAAGGCTCGGCCCTCGGCGACACGCTCGATCTCGACGGCCGCCTGCTGCATCCGCAGATCGGCGCGGAGCGCGTGTCGTGGGACACGGCCCTCGATCACGTCGCGCAGGGCTTTCGCCGCATCATCGACACGCACGGACCGGGCTCGGTTGCGCTCTACGTCTCCGGCCAGTTGCTGACCGAGGACTACTACGTCGCCAACAAGCTGATGAAGGGCTTCATCGGCACGGCGAACATCGATACCAACTCGCGGCTGTGCATGTCCTCCGCGGTCGCCGGGCACAAGCGCGCGTTCGGCGAAGATCTCGTGCCGATCTGCTACGACGACTTCGATCACGCCGACCTGGTCGTGCTCGTCGGCTCCAACACGGCCTGGTGTCACCCGATCATTTTCCAGCGCATCACGGCGGCCAAGCAGGCACGGCCGGACATGAAGATCGTGGTGATCGATCCGCGCCGCACCGCCACCTGTGAATTCGCCGACCTGCATCTGCCCATCCGCGCCGGCACGGATGTCTGGCTGTTCAACGGACTGCTGGCCTACCTGCACCAGCACGGCATCGTCGACACGGCGTTCGTCGAACAGCACACGACCGATCTGACGCGCACGCTGCTCGTCGCGGAGAACACCGCGGGCGATCTGCGCTCCGTGGCGAAGACCTGTCGCGTCGACGAGCGTCTGCTGCAGGAGTTCTACAGCCTGTTCGCGCGCACGGCGCGGGCGATCTCGGTCTTCTCGCAGGGCGTGAACCAGTCCTCGTCCGGCACCGACAAGGTCAACAGCATCATCAACTGCCATCTGCTCACCGGCCGCATCGGCAAGCCCGGCGCGGGGCCGTTCTCCGTCACCGGCCAGCCGAACGCGATGGGCGGGCGCGAGGTCGGTGGACTCGCCAACATGCTCGCCGCGCACATGGAACTGAACGACGCGAACCATCGCCGCATCGTGCAGCAGTTCTGGAACAGCCCCGTCATCGCCGATCGTCCGGGATTGAAAGCCGTCGATCTGTTCGATGCGATTCACGACGGCACGGTCAAGGCCGTGTGGATCATGGCGACCAATCCGGTCGTCAGCCTGCCCGATGCCGACAAGGTGAAGGAGGCCTTGCGGCGCTGCGAACTCGTCGTCGCTTCCGATTGCGTCGCGCGCACGGACACGAACGACTGCGCACACGTGCTGCTGCCCGCCGCGGGCTGGGGCGAGAAGGACGGCACGGTCACGAATTCCGATCGCCACATCTCGCGCCAGCGCGCCTTCCTGCCGCTGCCGGGCGAGGCGAAGCCGGACTGGTGGATCATCAGCGAAGTCGCAAAGCGGCTGGGCTTCGCGGACGCATTCGACTACTCGTCGTCACATGACATCTTCAGCGAGCATGCACGCCTGTCGGGCGCGGAAAACGACGGTGCGCGCGCCTTCAACATCGCGGGGCTCGCGGATCTCGACCGGTCGGGCTATGACGCGCTCGCGCCCATTCAATGGCCGGTGCCGACATCGCAGCATCCCGGCACGCCACGGCTGCTGGACGATGGCCGCTACTATCATCCGGACCGCAAGGCGCGTTTCGTCGCGACACCGCCGCGCGCGCCGGTCAAGCACACCGACCAGGAATTTCCGCTGGTCCTCAACACCGGCCGCATCCGCGACCAGTGGCACACCATGACCCGCAGCGGCAAGGCGGCACGACTCAACACGCACATCGCCGAACCGTACGTCGACATGCACGCGCAGGACGTGCTGCTCTCCGGTGCGCGCGAAGGCGAACTGGTGCGCGTATCGACGCGCTGGGGTTCGCTGATCGCGCGCCTGAAGGTGAGCGGCGAAATGCCGCGCGGCATGACGTTCGTGCCGATCCACTGGAGCAATGCGTTCTCGTCGGACGCGCGCGTCGGGGCGCTGGTGAATCCGATCGTCGATCCGGTCTCCGGCGAACCCGAACTGAAACACACGCCGGCGCGCGTGCAGCCCTTCGTCGTGAGCTGGCAGGGATTCATCCTGTCGCGTGAACGTCTCGCCGATCTCGACGTGACCTGGTGGACGACCGCGCAGGGCGAGCAGTTCCACCGCTACGAAATTGCTGGCCGCCGCGTGTTCGGCGACTGGTCGCGCTGGGCGCGCCACCTGTTCGGCGCGAAGGACGAACGCGCCGACTGGCTCGAATATGCCGATCCGAACGCCGGCATCTATCGCGCTGCCTGGCTCGTCGGCGACCGCCTCGCCGCCTGCGTCTTCCTGTCGCCGCGACCGGATCTGCCGACCCGCACCTGGCTCGCGAGCCTCTTTGCAAAGGAGCGCGTGACCGAGCGCGACCGCGCCGGCCTGCTGATGGGCCAGTCCGCCGACCCGCGCGCCGACGCCGGCCCCGTCGTGTGTTCGTGCTTCGGCGTCGGCCGCAAGACCATCTGCACCGCCATCCGCCAGCACGGCCTGCGCACGCCGCAGCAGGTCGGCCAGAAACTGAAAGCGGGCACCAACTGCGGTTCGTGCGTGGCGGAGATCAAGATGCTGCTGGCGGAGACGGCGGCGGAGTGATCCGGAGAAACTCGAGAGGCCGCAAAGACCGCATAAAGGATCTGAAAGAAAAAGATCTTTTCTTTTATGCGGTCCTTTGCGGCCTCTCCTCCTCTTCTTCCAGAGTAGAAAGAAAGGGCGCTACCCGCGAGCAGCGCCCTTGAGACATCGACAGAAGGGGAAGGCGGCAGGTCGAAGGGGGTCTGACGACCCGCCGCCCCGGACTCGACAGCGGCTCAGTTGCCGAAACGTGCACGCACCGCGATCTTGTAGATGCGACCCAGCGCATTGGCCGTGAAGGGATCGTAGGAGAGATCCAGCCGCGCCAGCGGCGGGGCCTCGTCAGCGATGTTCTCCACCGAAGCACTCACCGACATGTTCCAGGGCAGATCGAGCAGATAGTGCAGGTCGTGCGTGACCCACTTGTCGATGGTCTTGCCGTTGGTAATGGCAACGTTGTTGGTGGCGGACGACGGCTGGAAGATGCTCTCGCGCTGGTCGGCATAGCTGTCGATGTAGTTCATCACGTAACGCAGGTTGTGCGGTCCGTGGGAAAACTCGGCGAACAGATTGCCCTTCACCTGCGGCAGCGGATACGAGGACGTCTGATAGTTGAGCTTGCCGACCGCGTCGGTGGCATCGGCCACCTGGATGCCATCGATCAGCTGCGCGCCCACGTCGTAGGAAAGAATGTAGGTCGCGTTCAGGCCGAGCCCGGCCGTTCCACCCAGCACGTCGAATTCATACTGCATGCTGAGATCCAGACCATCGGTCTTTACCGCCGCGCCATTGACCACCTGGATGTCGACGCGCTGGATGCCCGTGCTCACGCACTCGTTGGCGTCGGTCACCTGGTTGGAGTTCGTATCCTGGAACGCAAAACGCGCCGTCAGCGGATTGTTGATGTCGCAGGTCGTGCCCGCACCGAACACTTCGTTGACGAGGTCGCCGAGCGGCTCGTTGCCGATCGGGTTGTCGAAGTCGAACCTCCAGTAGTCGAGCGATGCGTTGAAACCGCCGCCCTTCAGCAGCACGCCGAAGTTGTAGGTCGTTGCGCTCTCGGGATCGAGTTCCGGATTGCCGAAGGTGCGGATTGCGCGGAAGGTGCCTTTGACGTTCTGCAGGGTCGTGACGCTGCCGTCTTCGATCTGAGTCAGGCCGGGTCCGCGGAAAGTGGTACCCGCCGATGCGCGCAATGCCAGCGCGTCGACCACCTGCCAGCGCAGCGACAGCTTCGGATCGAAGGTGGATCCGATATCGCCGCCGTAGTCTTCGTAACGTACCGCGAGCTGCGCCTGGAAGTCGTCGGTGATCGGCAGGCTCAATTCACCGAAGGCCGCGTACACGTCCTGATCGAGATCGGCGTTGTTGCCGCCGCCGAGGAACATGAAGCCGCCGGTCGGCGCGTCGATCTGCGCCTGCGTGCAGGCCGACGGACCGGCAATTCCCGTGGCGATCGAATTGACGCAGGGCGTGACGGCGAAATTGTTGAGATCGCTGTACTCGGACTCGAAGGTCGAATCGCGATACTGCACGCCCGCCGCCCAGCCTACCTCGCCGCCCGGCAGTGACAGGCCGGTCGTGCCATTCAGAACGGCATCGAACACGGCAATGGTCGTCTTCTGTTCGGTCGATACGAGCGGGAACATCCAGTCGATGACTTCCAGGTTGTCGTTGGCGAAGGCCGGACTGTACGTGGGATTGTCCGGGCCACCGAAGGCCTGCGACGGAATCGCTGTCGAGAAGGGATTGATGAAGAAGCAGCCATTGGCTCCCGGCGTGTTGGCTGCAACGTTGCAATTGGGTCCGCCCAGGCCGCGTAACGCCAGTTGGTAGCGATTGACTGCGGTATCGCGGCCCTCGCGCGAGGCGTTCTGATACATGTAGGTCGCCGCAACGTCCCAGCCGACATCGTTGCCGAACTCGCCGTTGAGGCCGACCGACACGCGCAACCCGTCGTAGTCGCGTGGACCTTCCGAGGAGTCGTAGCCGAACAACGGGTTGCCGCCCAGCGCGAAGGGTCGACTGGCGACGACCAGTGCCGCCGTCGTGCCCGCCGGAAAGACGCCCGGATTCTTCGACACGAAATCCAGGAACGCCGGATTGGCCGCCGTGACGACGTACTGTCCCTGCACCGGCGAAGTACCACCGTTCGCGATCGACGATGGCGCCTGCAGCGCTGCATAGGATGGCGAAGTCCGGTAGATGGGGACTTCCGTCTTCGCCCACAGGGCCTCCATGTGCAGCGTCGTCGTATCGGTGATGTCGTAGTCATACTCGCCGTAGACCTGGAAGCGGTCTTCCTTCTCGGTCAACGCGTCGAACTGCGTGTATTGCCAATAGCAGACCGGCGTCGTGCCGGACAGGCCGGGATCGCCTCCCAACGTGGCGCACTGCGGATCGCGGGTCGTGGCGGCAAGTACCGGTGCACCGCCGACGAGCGGTATGAACGTCGCCGGGTTGCCCGCAGCCGACCAGCCGCCTTCCGGATTCACATTGCGGGCACGCGCTGCGCCATCTCGCTCGCGAACGAGCAGTTCCGAGCGATGCTGCCAGCCCGCGGAAATCATTGCGTGCGCACGATCGCCGCTCCATCCGTACGACGCACTGAGGCCATAGTCGCCGTCCGAATCGGCGATGCCCTTGTAGTCCGCACTGATATCGAAGCCCTGCAGATTCTCCTTCGTGATGAAGTTGACCACGCCGGCGATGGCGTCCGAACCGTAGGTTGCCGCGGCGCCATCTTTCAGGACCTCGACACGACCGATGGCCGAGGTGGGAATGAGATTGGTATCCACCGGCCCGCCGGCAAAGGGGCTGTTGACGAGACGACGGCCGTTCAGCAGCACCAGCGTTCGTGTCGGGCCAAATCCGCGAAGATTCACTGTGCCGGTGCCTTCGGAGCCCTGCGCTCTCGCATCGAACTGATTGGTGTCGCCGAGTACGCCGTTGCTCACCGTCAATGACTTGATGAGATCGAGTGTGGACGGCGACCCCTGCTTCGCCAGATCGTCGGCCGTGATGACGTCCACGGGAAGCGCGGCATCCTCGGGCGTTCCGCGAATGTACGAACCCGTGACGATCACGACCTCAGTGACTGCACTCTTCTCCTGCGCCAGTGCAGTACTGATGGCCGAAGCGAGCACCCCGCAGGCGCCCGACATGATGAGCATGCGTCTAACGTTCATTGGACCCCCTGAACCGGTTCATGACCGGTGGACTTGCTGATATCCCGGCCCATGCGTGCAGGCCGAGGCTTTGGAAATGCGCGGGAGCGCGCGTTGCGCGGAAAGACAGGAGATGAGGCGGGCGGATATTCGCCCGAAGAAAAAAATCGGCACGGCGGGAGATCGGCACACCGCCGCGGCACAGTCGCACGCCCGGATACGGCGCGCAGCATCCGCCCGACCCCCGTCTGTGCATTCCTTGTGTTCCTCTGTTCGTATCCGGCGCGGAGCCGGTCAACCTTTCAGCCGCTGCGGTGGATTCCACTCAGCAGAAGCCTTCCATGTTTCTCAGTGATGCGACCGCAACAACGAAGATGCTCTTCGCACGTGCGTATCTCTCGATCACGCAAGTGTTTTACGTGAAGGTGCCGACGACGGTCAAGACTCGTTGCTATCGCAACAAGGGTAAGAAATGTCTATTCGTATTTTTTGTCCCGCGATGCGGGCCAGAATCGTCACGTTGACGAGGCAACCGCGGATGATCCGCTGCGCAGCACGATGCGGCTCTCAGGAAGACCGGCCCGGATCGATCCTCGGCTCGGCGAGATCATGCGCATCCGAATCGCTGGCGACCGGCAACGACCCGGTCTGGCGTTCGATCATGCGACGCACCACCGGCGGCGTGGAGCCGCAATGCAGCGCACGCAGCCGTTCGGGAACGAGCGCATCTTCCTGCGTCATGCGACTGGTGTGACGCAGGTACTCGGCCCAGGTCGGCGTGGTGTAGCGCTCGGTCCAGACCAGCGGATTGCCCAGGTCGCGCAACAGCATCCAGTTGCGTGCGCCGTCGCGACGACGGATGCGTCGGCGCTCTGCCATCGCGCCGAGGAACTCGAGCACGTCTTCCTCGCGGATGAGGTATTCGATCGTGACGACGACCGGGCCGGTGCGCGGCTCGACGGGCACCGCGGTCTGCGGCTCGTGCATGGGTCGCAGCGGATCGAGATTGAGCGCCTCGGCCTGCGCCAGCGGCCAGCGCCAGCCGAGCACGGCACAGAACACGAGAATGCCCGAGGCGATGTACAACGCCGGCGCGATGCCGGGACCTTCGGCGACTTCGCCCCACAGCCAGCTGCCGAGCGCCAGTCCGCCGAACGCGAACATCTGGTACAGCGACAGTGCGCGGGCGACCACCCAGCGCGGCGCGGAAAGCTGCACGGTGACATTGAACGTCGACAGCGCGAGCACCCACGACGCGCCGCCGAACAGCAGCGCCAGCAGGGTGAGCGCGAGATTCGCGGAGAAGCCGCTGACGACGGCGATGAGCCCGAACACCAGGCACGACACGCGCACGATGTTCTCGGTGGACGTCAGCTGACGCAGGCGCGCGTTGCCGATCGCGCCACCGACGGCGCCGATGCCGAACGCACCGAGCAGCATGCCGTACGTGAGCGGTCCGCCGGCCACCAGATGTTTTGCGATGAGCGGCATCAGCGCCATCACGGCGCTGGCGCCGAGTCCGAACACGAAACTGCGCAGCAGCACCCGGCCGATCGCCGGCGACATGGCGACGTAGCGCACGCCGGCGGAGATGGCGATGCCCAGCGACTCGCGCGGCAGCAGTTGCGGCACCACGGGCGGACGCCAGCGCGACAGCACGACGATCAGCGCGATGTAGCTGGCGGCATTCACGGAGAACGCCGCCGCGGCGCCGGCGGCAGCGACGATCGCACCGCCCAGCGCCGGACCGAAGCTGCGCGCGATGTTGAAGCCCATGCTGTTGAGCGTGACGGCATTGGGCAGATGCGCGCGCGGCACCATGTCGCCGACCGATGCCTGCCAGGCCGGCGCGTTGAACGCCGCACCGCAGCCGATCAGGAACGTGAACAGCAACAGCAGCCAGGGCGTAATGAGTTCCAGCCAGGTGCACAGCGCCAGCACGATCGAGATCGAGAACAGGAAGATCTGCGAGTACAGCAGCATCCTGCGGCGATCCAGCGCATCGGCCATGGCGCCTGCCAGCAACGACAGCAGCATGATGGGCAGCGTCATCGATGCCTGCACCAGCGCCACCATGCCGACCGACGTGGCAATGGACGTCATCATCCACGACGCGCCGACGGACTGGATCAGTCCGCCGAGATTGGAGACGGAACTCGCCAGCCATACCGAACGGAACACCGGAAAGCGCATCGGCGAGAGTGCCGATGGAGAAATTTCGGAAGTCGGCGCGGCGGGGACTTGCTGGGTCATCGACCCACTATAGACGGGCCATGCGACGCCATCGACTGCGGATCATGCGAGGGAGAAGGCGAGCGGTCTTTTGCGGCTCTCCTGGTCTTCTCAGTCGAACGACGGCCCCTCCGGCAACAGCGGGATGAACTCCTCGATCGAGGAAAGCGAACGCCGCAGGCCGAAACCGAACGGACGCTTGTACGACAGGAACACCGACGAGCCGAGATCGTCGGTCAGCGAGTGGCCGGCGTTCATCGAGAGCGAACCGCGTCCCAGGGCAAGACTCTGCTGCAGGGCGATGAAGTTCATGCGCTCGCGCGACCAGGTGACCTGCGTCGCGTAGGCGACGGACAGCCGCGCGCCGTCCATGACGTTGACGCCGACGCTGGCGAGGTCGCGTTGCATGATCGGATCGTCGTTCGCCAGCCCGTCGACACTGCGGAACTCGCGGCTCTGCAGGCGCGAACGCAGCGCGATGTTGATCAGCTCCCCTTCACGCTCGAAACCGCCCTTCGTGTACCAGCCCGATCGATCCGCGGTCTGGCTCGATGCGTACGCGAGCGAGGCCACGCCGAACGGACCGAGCTGTCGCGCAATGCCGATGCCGATCGCAGTCACGCTGTCGGCGAGATATTCGCCATGACCCTCCACGGTGAAGCCGAGCGGCAGGCCGCAGGTGACGGTGGTGTTGGCAAACGTCGGTCCGTATTCGTTGCTGGTGATCGCATAGTCGCGACGCACCCGACCGGCGCCGATGGAGACCTCGGCACAGCCCGGCTCGGCCAGGCGCGTTCGCGCGATCAGCGGCGCATCGATGGCGACCGAACGGCCGAGCGCGTCGCTTGCGACCAGCGCGCCCGTCCGCCAGGCGCGCGTCACGGAAAGATTCTGCGGGCCCAGCGTGGCGCCGCCCATATTGAAGAGTGCATCGGCAACGGTCGGCAGCACCGCAAGTCCGCCGGTGGCCAGATCCGAACTGGTGATGACATCGGCGCGCGCCGCGCCGCTGGTGCCGTACTGCATCCCGCCGTAGCGGACGGTCGAGCCCCACATGCCGCTGCTGCTGACGGCATCGCCGACCCGCAGCTGTTCGCTGGAATCCTCGAACCGGTAGGTATAGGCCGACTCGAGACGGGTCGCGGCTTCCATGTTGCGGTCGAGCGAAGTGCGGAAGCTGGCGTCGAGCGCGCCGGCATCGCTCAGGACCTGCGCGTTGAACGAGGAATACGCGGGAGAGAAGGTGCGCGTGTTCAGCGCCACGGACTCGGGCGCGCGCATTGCGGGAGCTGCACAACCCGCGACGAACAGCGCGGCCAGTGCGGTGGAAAGGCATCGAATCGAACCGGTCACGCGCTCATCACCCGACAAGAGATCCTTCACCCGTGCGAAGGGCACCGAAGACTAAGGCAGATGGCCCGATCCGGCGATCGGGCGAATCCTGTCCTCCGCTTCAGTACAACTCACCGCCGCCATCTCATGCCGTGAACCAGCCCGATTTTTTCGCATGACTCGCGAACCACAGCAGCGCGGCACCGATCAGGAAAATGACGATCGGAAACGCCGCGGCACCGGCGAACCCGAGCAGCCTGATCGCATCCATGACGCCGAGGACGTAGCCGAACTGCACGATCACGGCGACGAGCGACACGGCCAGCGCCGTCACCGACCAGCGCTTGCGCATCAAGAGGCCGATGGCGCCGGCCAGTCCGCCGAAGATGGCGATCGCATAGAGCACGAAGATCCAGGAAGGCCGCGCACGATACAGCTGCTGCTGCGCTTCGCTCATCTGCGCCAGGGCGGCTTCGTCGGTCAGGAGATCCATGACCCACGACATCACGCCGATCAGCATCCACGCCAATGCAATGCCGCTGACCACCCAGTACCAGGTCGGCGGCCTGATTCCGGCCGATTGTGCTGCACTGTCCATCGCTGCTCCCGTCGTTGTTGTAGAAGCAACGATTGTGCTTGCGAGTGAATGGAAGCGGCAACCAGGCGCTGAACGATCGGGATGGGATCGAATTTCTGTAGGTCAGGCTTCAGCCTGACTCTTCGATTCAGGCCGGCTAAAGCCGGCCCCACAGGAAGAGGGGATCGGAAGTCAGAGCTTGGTCGAGATCAGCAGCCGCCCCGGGCCGAGGCGCGTGAGGATGGTGTCGAGTTCGGCTTCGGCGAAGGCGAAGCAGCCCTGGCTGCGGCCGAGCACGCCGCGCTCGCGCACCATGGCGGGACTCACGTACCACGCGCCGTGCACGACGATGGCACGCTGCTCGGCATTGCAGTTGGTCGCATCGAGACCGACCAGGCGCATCGAGCGGCCGTGCCTGCCGGAGTAGTAGTCGCTGGTGCGGTAGGCACCTTCGGACGAGGCATTGGAACCGGGCGCATTGGAGAACCGCTGCACGAAGCCGAGGTGGGCCGGATCGGAACCGCGGCCGTGCGAAACCAGAAAGCTGCGGACGGCGCCGCTGTTCATATCGACGAGATGGAAACGCGGTTCGGCCGAGGCCAGCGAATAGTCGGCGATGCCGACGACATCCCGCCGCGGAATCGCATCGCCCAGCCGCGTCAGTTCGCGGCGCGCATGGTCCAGCAGCGACGGGGCCGACCGGCCCGTGGCCAGCGCCGGACGAACAGTTGCGAGAATGCTGCCGGCGGCGAGGACGCCGAGAAACCGTCTGCGTGAAAAGGGGCGGTGCATGGGTCTGTGTCTGTCTCGGAACGCCACTGGCAGGAGTCGGACCGTCCCGATCCTGCCAAGTTCGGCGCCCTCGTGCGAGTCACAGCGCACAAAAGCCTGCAATTTTCCTCAGGCGGCGGAGTAAGCCTCCTCCTCCGCCGCCTGTGGGGCCGGCTTCTTCCTGTAGGTCAGGCTTCAGCCTGACATCTTCAGAAGGCCGGCTGTGACCGAAGGGAATCCCACGGGAAAGCCGGCCCCACAGGAGAAGAGCCCTGCTCAGAACTGCGCCCGCAGCACGACCCCCACATAACGCCGCGGCCCGATGCCGTCGTAACCGACCGGCGCGCTGTTGCTGAAATCGTTGACGCTGGTGGTGTAGCGGGTATCGAAGACATTGCTGGAGACCAGGCTCAGCTCGTAGTCCGCATTGGCGCCGTCGAAAAGCACGCCCGCGCCGAGATCCGTCAGCGAGTAACCGGACTGCTCGCCGTACTCGGACAGCAGCTGTTCGAGATTGTGCTTCGAGCGGTACACATGATTGCCGAAGAAGTGCGCCGAAATGGCTTGCGTCAGCGGCAGCTCGTAGTCGAAACCGACGATGCCGGTCCAGCGCGGCGCGCCGACGAGCTGCTTGCCGGTGTTGTTGCACACCGCCACCGACGACGGATACGAGCGCGGGCAGGTGGCCGTGGACCAGTCCGTGTATTCGGCGTCGTTATAGGCGCCGCCCGCCGTGATCTGCAGGCCATCGGTCACCTGCACCAGCGCGTCGAACTCGACACCCACGGCGCGCAACTCCGGAACGTTGCCGAGCCGCGAACTGAAGCCCGTCGGCGAGGTGGGATCGGGTTCGCTGGTCACGTTCTGATAGTCGCGGACGTTCGTGTAGTACGCGTTGGCATTGAGCGTGACCCGACGATCCAGCAGGTAGCTCTTGATGCCGAGTTCATAGTTCAGCGACTTCTCCGGTGCGACGTTTGCGGGCCGGCCGCTGTTGTCGAACGCCACGGCGCCAGACTTTTCTCCCGCGCTCGCCGAGACATACAGCAGCACGTCCGGCGACAGCTGGTAGCTCGGATTGACCAGCCAGGCGATGGCGCTGTCGTCGATGGTCTCGCCCCGGTTCACGCCGAAGTCGGTGCCGACCTGTGCGGCGCGAATTGCATCGGCCGTGGCATTGCCGGTCGATACCAGCGGCGAACCGTCGAGCAGCGAAGACGTGCGCGCGACATCGTTGGTCTTGTGTTCCCACGTCTGCCGCAGGCCGAGCGTCAGACGCGCGCGATCGGTCGCCTGCCAGTTCACCTGGCCGAAGACGGCGGCGCTGTCGGACACCGGACGCTGGCGGGTCGCGACGAACACATCGCGCAGCGCGGCCTGCAGCAGCGGCCGTCCCTGCACCGTGTTCAACGTGCGGTACTGCGAATCGCTGGCGAAGAACGCGCCCGCATCCTGGCCGTAGGTGCTGCGGCCCGTCGTGTCGGTGTCGATGGTGAACAGGTACAGACCCGTCTGGTAGTCGATGCGCTCGGTCGCATTGCCGGCGATGCGGAATTCCTGCGAGAGCTGCCGCGTGTCGACCAGCGTGCCGCTGCGGGAGATCGGGAAATGCGTCTGCTCCTGGTCGTTGTTGGCATCGAAGTGGAACCAGCGCGCCGCGCTGATCGAGGTCAGCTCGAATGCGCCGGCATCCCAGTCGACGACGATGGAGCCGCCGTAGTTCTTCGTCACCAGCGGCTTCGCCATGTCGAGATCGACCTGATCCCACGAACCGATGATGGGCACGTAGCCACCGAAGTAGTCGCGCGCCAGCCTCGTACTGTAGGTGGTGGATCTAACAGAGCCGTCGTTGAGCGTGGCCGGATCGACCATGAACGGCTTGGTGTTGCTGTTCTCGTCGACGAAGGCGCCGTCGGCATTGAATCGCACCGACAGATCCTGCGATGGCTGCAGCAGCAATTGCAGCCGGCCGCCGTAGCGGTCGCGCTCGTGCCAGTGCCCGCCGTTGAGATTGTCGAGATCGCCCTGCTGGCGATCGACGAAGGCCGAGGCGCGATACGCGAGCACGTCATCGACGATGGCGTCCGTGTAGGAACCGCGCGCCTTGAGGGCGGGCCGGTCGACGCCGCCCTCCACTTCCAGTCGTCCCTCGGAGGTGAACGACGGCGCGCGGCTGGTGTACTTGATCGCGCCCAGCGAAGTGTTCTTGCCGAGCAGCGTGCCCTGCGGACCGCGCAGGATCTCGACGCGCTCCAGGTCTGTGAAATCCTGGTAGGTCATGCCGACGTGACCGAGGAACACGTCGTCGATGATGACGCCGACCGCCGGCTCCATGTTGTCGTTGCCGCTGGTCTTGCCGATGCCGCGGATCGAAACGCCGGTGCGGCGCGCATTGGGCGTCGTCGCCGTGAGACCGGGTGCGCGCTGCGTGAGATCGGCGAGCGTCAGCACGCGATCACGATCGAGCGCATCGCCGCCGATGACGGAGATCGGGATCGGCACGTCCTGCGCCTTCTCGGAACGGTTGCGTGCCGTGACGATGACTTCTTCGACCAGCGGTTTGTCGTGCGCGACGTTCTGTGCCTGCGCCGGCAGCGTGCAGCTCGCGGCCAGCAGCGCGGTGACGAGAACAGGGCGATCGAAAAGAGCGGTGCGATCCATGGCGTAGTTCCCCATATAAAGAACGATGACGACACGAGTCGTCATGGGCGCGGAAAACTACGGATGCACCGATCTGCTCACCAATGCCGGATTGGCATCTGCAGGCAGCGAAGAGCAATGTGACCGTGGGGTCACTCGATGGAGGAAATTCAGAGGGTGGTTGTGACCGGATGAAGACTGCAGGGCGCGGAGGAAGTCACGGGCCGATCACCGCGTGACGGAGGGTGCGATGGATCGGAGGGCGCGCGGTGTCCGGATTTGCGCAAGCCGTCCTCCCTGTGGGGCCGGCTTCAGCCGGCCTCTTTATCCGGTGTCAGGCTGAAGCCTGACCTACAGGAAGAAGGCCGGCTGTGACCGAAGGGAATCCCACGGGAAAGCCGGCCCCACAGGAAGAAGCCAGAGCGCTCACGACACCGCCGGGATCTCCGCCGCAATGTCGGCTGAGATTCTCCCTACCGCGCCGGCTCCAGCGCATGGATCCGCAGGCGCGCGATCTTCAGATGACTCTGCACCGTGCGGATCGCGAACCATCCCTGACGATAGGGCTCGGGATCGGCGTACTCGAACAGCCGCTGCGAGTTGCGCCAGTACTCGATCTGGCGACCGCTCGCGATCAGGGTGATGGTCTGGCTGCGATTGGCGGGCAGCAATGCATCGGCGTTGCCGAGTTCATGTTCGGCTGCGAGCGGTTTGGGAGTGGCATTGCCCGCGTAGCGCAGGAAGCGTGCGCGCGTGTTGTGGTCGGCGCCGAGATTCACGTAGTACGCGCGCAGCACGTCGTACTCGCTGGAACGTCCGGTGCGGCGACGCGCGAACACCGGTGTCTCCGCATCGCCTTCGCTCGCCATCCAGAAGCAGATCAGGTCGCTGCCGCGATCGTTGCGTCCACCGGCCTTCACCGCGGTCGCTTCGAACTCGATCGCAACGGGACCTTGCAGCCGCGGCTTGAACCACAGCGTCGCGCCACCGGGCACGTCGATTTCGAGCACGCCCATCTGCGCCACGATCCTTCCGGGACGCTCCGACTCGACGTGCCATTGCCCGAGACCTTCGCGGAAGTCGTCCTGGTGCAGCAGTGTGCCGAAGCGCTCGGAGGGATGCGGCCCGGGTGTCGCGGCAGCGAGCGGGTGAGAAATCAGCAGGGCGAGGGTGGCGAGGCAGACGTTCTTCATGGTGAGTGCTTTTTCGGAGTTGCCCCCACCCTAACCCTCCCCCGCTGCGCGGAGGAGGGGACCGGCAAGCGAGGCTCGTTCTGATCCCCTCCTCCGCGCAGCGGGGGAGGGTTAGGGTGGGGGCAACTCCAATTACCCAGCCAGCCGCGCCAGCGCCACCAGCCCCTTCACATCCTGCATGCGTTCGACGCGCAGCGTTTCCAGGCCGAGCCGCAGCACGTCGAATCCCGCCTCCTGCAGCGACTGGCTCACGTAGCTCGGCCGATGCACGTAACGTCCGTGCACTTCCAGCTTGTACGGTTCCGCCGCATCGTCGGGCAGCGCTTCGACCGTGAACAGGAACAGTCCGCCCGGGCGCAGCGCGACGGCCGCGGTCTCGCACACGTCCTTGAGACTGCCGAAGTATTCGAGCGTGTCCGCGGCGATGGCGGCGTCGAACTGCTTCGGGTGCGAGTTCATGAACGCACACAGATCGCCGACGGCCAGTTCGTCGTAGCCGCCGCGTTCGCGCGCGAGTTCGACCATCTTCGACGACAGATCGACGCCGGTGAGCCGGCTCGCCAGCGGCCGCAGCAGCGGTCCGCACAGACCGGTGCCGCAACCGGCGTCGAGGATGTCGAGCTTCGCGGACGGATCGATCACCGTCGACAGCATCGCCGTCACCAGTTCCGGCGCGCGATAGCCCAGTTCGCGCAGGTTCTCGTCGAAGTGCCGCGCGTACCGGTCGAAGAGCTTCGTGACGTATTCGCCGTCGGCGCGCTCGGGCACATCGATGCCCGAGGTGGCCGCCACCATGTGACGGGCCATCGGATTGTCCGGCGCCAGCGCCAGCCATTCGCGATACGCGGCCGCGGCCTGCGCGAAATCGCCCAGGCGATAGAACAGCTGTCCGAGGCTTTCGTAGGCGCGCGCGAATGTCGGCTGCTGCCGGGCCGCCATCTGCAGATGCTTCACGGCAGCGTCGTAGTCGCCCGAGTCGCGCAGGCTGACGCCGAGGTTGAACCACGCCTCCGCCATGTCCGGCGCGAGCGCGATCACGCGCCGCCACGCTTCGCGCGCTTCGGCGAACTTGTCCTGGAAGGTGAGAATGTTGCCGAGGTTGTTCCACGCGTGCGGATTGGTCGGCAGCAGATCGAGCGAGCGGCCAATGAAGCGCACCGCATCGATGCCGCGGCCGAGCTGGAAATGCAGCATGCCGTAGAAGTGCAGCGCGTCGGGATGATCCGGATTCTGTTTCAGGACCGCCTGATATCCGTCGATCGCTTCCGACAGACGACCGGCCTGATGATCGGCAATGGCCTGGGCAAGCGTGGCTTCTGGAGTGGACACGTCTGGATGCGCCTCAAATAGCGACCGATGCTAAACCGCGACGCGGCAACGTCCAATTGGAAATGCCGTCGAAGATAGGACCGTCACTGATCCGCCAGTTCGTAGCCGGTGCTGCGGCCGCCGCCCGGCGACTTCCTCAATATGCCCAGTTCCAGCAGGCCGGTCGTCAGCCTGCCAGATGTACGGCTTTTCTCCGCTATTCATGCGGAGATTAGGCGTCCGATTCGCCGCAAGGGCAAGACCGGGAATGCGCTTCAGAAGTCGCGAAATGAGATACGAGAAATCTCGCCGGGAGCACTCAACAACCGTTTCGCTCCCGCGCCGCGCAGTTCCTCATCCGTTCCGTAGCCCCACAGCACGCCCGCCGGGAACACGCCGTTGCGCGTCGCGCCCAGCATGTCGTGCTCGCGGTCGCCGATCATCACCGTGGCGGCGGCATCGATGCCCGTTCGTTCGAGCACGTGCGCGATCAGTTCGGATTTGTCTTCCAGCCGGCCGTCGATCTCGCTGCCGAAGATTGCCGCGAAGCGTCCCGACAGGCCGAAGTGATCGAGGATGCGCTGCGCATACACACGCGGTTTGGACGTCGCGACATACAGGCGCGCACCGCTGCGTGAAAGCTCGTCGAGCGCGACGGGAATGCCTTCGTACACGGCGTTCTCGAACATGCCGATCGCCGTGAAGCGCTCGCGATAGGCTTCGATGGCGGCGCTCACGCAGGGCGCATCGCGTTCGGAGGCCAGCAGCGCTGCAAAGGAATCGCGCAACGGCGGACCGATGAGCTTCTGCAGTTCCGCTTCGGCCGGGCTGGGTACGCCCGCCCTGTCGAGTGCGTGCTGGATGCAGGCGATGATCCCCGGCCGGGAATCCGTCAGCGTGCCGTCCAGATCGAACAGGATGTTCATCAGTCGAGTCCCGCCCGACCGGGAATCCAGTAAGTCTTGGTCTTGAGGTTGCGCACCCCGCGCTCGCGAAGCGCGTCGCGCACGGCCAGCACGAGAGGTGAGCCACCGGTCAGCGCGACCGTGGCGCCAGGCATTTCCGCCAGCCTGGCGACGATGGCGTTCACGGCGCCTGTGCTGTCGTCTGTCGCTACGAAGTCCGCCGACTGCAGCCCAACGGCCTTGGCCGCTTCACGTGCAGCCTCGGGTGATGCCACGAGAAAGACGCCGTGAACCTGCTGCGGACGCTCGATGCCGAACGCGGCTGCGGTCGCGATGCTCGTCTCATCGCCGACCAGGATGACCGGACCCGGATCGAGTGACAGCGAGCGCTGCGGCCCCATGAATCGCAGTTCGTCGCCGATCTTGATCTGCGACAGCCAGCGCGCCGCCGGTCCGCTGCCGTGTGTCCGGCAAAGCAGGGCGATCCCGCGCTCCAGCGCGACGGGTGTGTAGGTCCGCATGTCATCAGCGGGCAGCAGGACCTGCACCTTCATGCCCGCCGCGGGTTTTGGCGTATCGCTCTCGAACACCAGTCGCCGGAAGCCCGGCGCGACGTCGCCGACCTCCACGACGCGTCCGCGTCGAAGCAATGCATTGCCGAGAAGTCGAGCGAATTTGCCTTTGGCTGACATGACTGCCTTTGTTCTGATCAACCTCCGGTACGGAGGCGGATGGGCTTTGGGAGGCGCGATTGTCCACGAAAACAAAGGCAGACGTCTCGCGCTCGAAGACCCGATTGCGATGAAAGCGATTGCCCGCTTGCGCTCCTCGCCGCCAAGCGTATAGTCTCAGTAATACACATATACACCCCATGTTCCAGCTCAACCCCCATTCCGGCGTGCCGATCTACCGCCAGCTCTGCGAGCAGGTGCGGCGCATGATCGCGGGCGGCCAGCTGCCGGCCGGCGCCGCGCTGCCCTCGGTGCGCGACCTGGCGATCGAGCACGCCGTCAATCCCATGACCATCTCCAAGGCCTACAGCCTGCTGGAAGCGGAAGGTCTGCTCGAACGTCATCGCGGACGGCCGATGACGGTGGCCAGCCGTCCGCGCCTGCAGGCAGGCCCGTCGCAGCGGCTGAACGCACTGAACAGCGAACTCGACCGGCTCGTGCTCGCCGCACGGCAGCTCGATCTCACGCCGACCGAAGTGATCAAGGCATTGCGGGAAAAATGGGAGGCAGCCGATGCAGGCATACGTCGTCGCACGGGATCTCGGTAAATCCTTCGGTCCGAAATGCGTGCTGCGCGATCTCGACTTCACGGTCGAGCCCGGCGACGTCGTCGGCGTGCTCGGCAAGAACGGCGCGGGCAAGACCACGCTGCTCGAAATCATGCTGGGATTCTCGCCGGCATCGCACGGGCGCGTCAGCGTGTTCGGCCAGGAGAGCTTTGCGCTGTCCGCCGCGTCGAAAGTGCGCATCGGCTTCGTTCCGCAGCAGGATGAACTGCTCGCGCCGCTGACCGCGCGCGACCAGGTCGCCACCGTGGCCGCCTTCTATCCGAACTGGGATGCGCCGCTCATCGAGCGCCTCTGCAATGCATGGGAACTCGACCTCGACGAACGCATCCAGTCGATGTCGGTCGGCCAGCGGCAGAAGCTCTCGATCCTGCTCGCCATGGGTCATCGGCCGGATCTGCTGGTGCTCGACGAACCGGTCGCGAGTCTCGATCCGATCGCGCGCCGCCGCTTTCTCGAACAGATCGTCGAAGTGACTGCCGAGGCCGATCGGGCCGTGGTGTTCTCCTCGCACATCGTCAGCGACGTCGAACGTCTCGCCAGCAGGATCTGGATCGTGCAGGACGGCGCGCTGCGCTGGCAGGGCGGGCTCGATGCGCTGAAGGAATCCGTGGTCCGTATCCGCATCCGCAACGCCGGCGCAGCGGAGGCTCTGCCTTTCCGGGCGCTGCACGTGACGCGCTCCGCCGGCCACCTCAGCGCCGTCGTCGACGACTGGAGCGAAGCGCGCCATGCCGCGCTGTGCAGTCAGTTCGGCGAGGCGATCGAGGTCGAACCGCTGTCGCTGGAAGACATCTTTCTGGCGCTGCATCGATGAAGCCCGTCCTCCGACTGCTGTACGGCTACTTCTTCGCCGTGCCCTGGCTGCGCTGGCTGAGCCTGGCCGGTGTCGCGACACTCGTTCTGAGCGCTCTGTACCTGCTGTTCATCGCGCAGCCGTTCGCGGTCCAGGGCCTCGCCGTGGCGGGACTGATGGCGCTGTTCTTCGGCACGGCGCTGATGCCATTGATGGTGGGCCGCCTCGCCCGCAGCAAACAGGCTGCCCTGCTGCCCTGGGGACGGGCGCGCATTCTCCTGAGTGCGCTGCTGACCACGGCGATCGTCGCCTTCCCGTTGCCGCTGCTCGGCGTCATTGCGCTGATGACCGTGGCGCCAAAGGCAACCCTGGAGGCGGCCTTCTACGGCAACGGCAATTCGCTCGCGCAGTTCCTTACGACCACCTTCTTCTGGCAGATGTATGTCGTCTGTGCGTGGCAATGCACCAGCCTCTACATCGTTCTGTGGTTCGCGACCCACGAGCGCGGCGTCGCCGGCATGCTGAAGAGCCTGCTGATACCCGTTGCCGTCCTGTTCGTTCCGCCCCGGTTCGTCCGCATCGATCCGACGATTTCGCTGGCCTGGCCCCTGAGCCTGCTGCTCGCGACGTGGTTTCTCATCGTCGCCTACCTGCTCTGGTGGCCGCGCATCGCGGCCCGCCTCACCCGCCGGTTCGGCGGCATCACGGCAACGACCAGCAAGGGTGGGCGGGTTGCGAGCGAAGTCGATCTGATCCTGGAACTGGACCGTCCCTGGCGATTCGCGCTGGCGCAGAGTGTGCCGATCGCGGTCGCGGCGCTCTTCATCCGCGAACCTGCGGCGTGGCTCTTCTATCTCACGATCTTCGGCGTGATCGCCGGCGCCAGAGCCGGGCGCGCCGCGATGCTGAGCCGCACCCTGTGGCTGCGATCGGATGCGGATCGCCGCGCGCTCTTCGACCGGGTCGAAAAGGCGTTCTGGACGCACACCGGTTATCAGCTCGCGGCGCTGATTGCGCTCATGGTCGCTGTCGGCACGTTCATCGATCTGCCGACGAGATTCCTCGGCGCGGGGATTCCGCTCATTCTTCTGTCCGGCACCACCACGATGTACCTGGGGCTCGCCATGACGCGCGGCATCAGGTTCGGCGACGCTGTGTCCGCGGTCGCGCTCATGCTGGCTGCCATGTCGATCGCGCTGCTGGCCGCCAAAGAATCGACACCGCTCGCAGCGATAGCAGGCATCGAAGCTGCCTTGGCCGTGGCCACCCTCGCGCTGCGTGCACTGGCGGTCCGGCGCTGGTCCGCGCTCGACTGGTCGATCTGTCGTCGATGACGTCCAGGTTTCCTGCTCATGCACGCGCGATCGTCATCCTGTGCTGTTCGATCGTCGGTGCCGGCGCGTGGCTCGCCTACCGCGCCCACACCCAGGTCGCACGCGCCGCCGCCACGTATCTCGATTCCGGCCTCGCCGCGGGCT
The DNA here is from genome assembly GCF_036735925.1 of Povalibacter sp. Taxonomy (NCBI): domain Bacteria; kingdom Pseudomonadati; phylum Pseudomonadota; class Gammaproteobacteria; order Steroidobacterales; family Steroidobacteraceae; genus Povalibacter; species Povalibacter sp. The sequence continues at coordinate 22,586 of NZ_DAINNK010000005.1, read as the reverse complement.
ATTTCAGCGGAACCGCGCTGATCGCACGCGACGGACGAATTCTTTTCGAGCGCGGTTATGGCCAGGCGGATCACGAGCGCGGCACCCTCAACGACGCGCAGACCGTCTTTCAGATCGGCTCGATCACCAAGACCTTCACTGCGACGCTCGTCATGCAGCTCGCCGAGCAGGGAAAACTGGACACCGGCGCTTCCGTCTGCGACTACCTGCAGGACTGTCCCGCCCATTGGCGGTCGATCACGATCGCGCACCTGCTCTCGCATACTTCCGGCATGCCGGCAGATCGCGTCGACGACACCTACCTGCAGCGGATGCAGGAACAGGCGACGCCCGGGCAACTCCTTCGCGAATCCGGTCAGCAGCCGCTCGACTTCGAACCCGGCGCTGAATTCCGCTACAGCAATGCCGGCTACAACACGCTCGGCGCCGTCATCGAACAGGTCACGCGCAAACCGTATGCCGAGGTGCTGCGCGAGAACATCCTCGATCCTCTGGACATGCAGGCCAGCGGCATCGGTACATCCGGGCCGGCGTTGGCGCGCGGCTACGTCGCGAATGACGCGGGAGGCGCGGATCTCGCCCCGGACTTCGAACCCACCCGCGCCTACGCGGCAGGAGCGATGTATTCCACCGTGGCAGACCTGCTGCGCTGGGACCAGGCCCTCTACACGGATCGCCTGCTGCCGCAGCAGGTACTCGAACGCATGTGGACACCGGTCCGGGAACACTATGGCCTGGGGTGGGGGGTTCGCGCGATCTCGCAAGCCACCGCCGGGCATCGACAGGTCATGCATGGCGGCCGCGTGCCCGGATTCATTGCCGGTCTGTTCCGCTTCCCCGATGACCGCGTCACGATCATCGTGCTGTCGAACGTGGTCAACACCAACGTGGAAGACGTCGCCGGCAATCTGGCTGCCATCGTGTTCGGTCAACCCGCGCGCATCCCGACGCACGGCCGACGCATCCGGCTCGATGCTCGCGCTGTCGAACCTTTCGTCGGCCGCTACCGATGGGCACCGGGAATCACGCTGGAGTTCAGCGCCGAGGGCGACGAGCTGCTGGCGAGACTCGGAAACCAGCCGCCGGTGCGGCTCTACCCTGAAGCGGCCACGAAATTCTTCGCCCTCAGTCTGGATGCGCAGGTCTGGTTCGACGACCTGCACGACGGCAAGACACAGCGGGTGACGGTGCGTTACGGCGGTGAGCACTACGAGGCGCCGCGCGAACGATAGTCCTGCGTCAGAACCGGTAGCCGAACGTCACCGAATAATTCGCCGGCGCCGCGTAGTAGCCGACCTGGTACAGGCTGGAGATGTATTTCTCGTCGGTGAGGTTGTTGGCGTTGAAACGCAGGCTGGCGTGCGACGTGATGTCCCAGCCGGCAAAGAAGTTCAGCGTTGCGTAGCTGTCCTGGCGGACGACGCCGGTGTTGATGCTGCCTTCGGCGCCGCCGTTGGTGGTGTCGATGGTCCGGATGTCGCTCTGCCAGCGACCGAACAGTCCCAGTTCGAGCTGCGTCAGACCCGGCACGGTGGTGCTGATCGCGAGATTCGCGGTGCGGCGCGGCACGAACGTGTAGGTATCGGCGCCCTGCGGATCTTCGAGCTGGAGCGCCGTGAAGCCGAACACGACATCGACGTAGTCGTTGAGACGTCCGGTCGCTTCGAGTTCGACGCCCTTCGATTCGACATCCAGGCCCACGTAGTAGTACTGGCCGGTTTCGGGATCCTGGCCCGCGTAGGTGGCGAGGTTTTCCTGTTCGGCTGTGAACAGCGCGAGCGTCGTCAGCAGGCGCTTGTCGAGCCAGTCGGCCTTCACGCCGATTTCATAGTTCACGCCCTTCGACGGATCCATGTAGTTGCCGTTGACGTCGTCCTGGTCCTGCGGCTGATAGATGTCCGAGTAGCTGGCGTAGGCCAGCAGGTTGTCGGTGAGCTGGTACGTCACGCCTGCATACGGGCTGAGTTCGCTTTCGGTCTGATCGAAGCGTGCGCCGCCGCTCTCGCCGTCGCGGTGATACTCGGCCCAGTTGAAACCGGCGATGGCAGTGAAGCGGTCAGTGAGCGCAAGGCGCGTTGCGCCGTACGCGCGCTTCAGGCGCTGGTTCATGGTGCTGTCGACGATGGCCGACTCCCACTGCGGCTCGGGGACGACGTTGCCCGCATACGGGAACGCGCCCAGGTCCGCGTACCAGGAGGGATCGTCATCCGGAAATGGACGGTAGAACTGCGTGCCCTGGCTGCGCGAATAGCTCACGCCGAGGATCGCTTCGTGCGTGCGCCCCCACGCGTCGAATTCGCCGTTCACCGTCAGGTCGACCAGACTGGATTCATCCTCCGTGGGCCAGCTGCCCGGCCACGGGAGCAGGCCGGTGTCGTCGGAATTCAGTCCGCGGTCGAAGTAATCCGTGTAGACGTAGAACAGCTTGCTGTCGTCTTCGTACGAACGGTAGTTGTAGCTGAGCCTGACGTCCCACGAGTCCGACAGCGCGTACGTGAACTCGGCGAAGGCCGTCTGGTTCTCCGTGTCCCAGAAGCTCCAGTCCTGCGTGGTCGAGGAACTGCGCGGGAATTCGGCCTGCGTGCCGTCCTTGTAGTTGAGGACGATGGCGCCCCACATGTTGCCGTCGGTGTTCGCGTCCTGGTACGAGTAGCCGAGCGTCAGCGTGCCGCGCTCGCCGATCTGGCCGTCGATCACGCCATAAACATAGGCGCGCTCGTCGCTCTTGCCTCGCAGCCAGGAATCGCCTTCCTCCGCGGCCGCGACGACGCGTCCTGCCCACGAACCGCTTTCGGTGAACGGCGTCGAGTAGTCCGCTTCGATGCGCTTCGTATCCCATGAACCGAGCGTCACGCCGAGATAGCCCTGCACGTCGTTGGTCGGACGCTTGCGCACGTAGTTGATGGTGCCGGCGGCATTGCCGACGCCGGTGAGCAGGCCATTGGCGCCGCGGATGACTTCGATCTTGTCGTAGCCGAACGAATCCATCGAGCCGGTGACGATGCCCCAGTTGTTGGGCAGGCCGATGCCGTCGATCTGCGTGTTCTTGATATCGAAACCGCGCGACATGTAGTTGGTGCGGTTGGTTTCCCATTCCTCGACGTTGATGCCGGTCGCGAGACGCAGCGCGTCGTTGATGTTGTCGGTGCCGAACTTCTCCATCTGTTCCGCGGTGACGACGCTGATCGACTGCGGCGTGTCTTCGATCGCGAGATCGAGACCGGTGGCGCCCTTGCTGACGCGGTCGGCGCGCTTGGCCGTGACCAGCACCGCTTCCAGCGTCGCATCGTCCGCGGCCAGGGCCGTCGATACGAACACCGGTACGACACAGCCCATCCCCGCTGCCATGACTACGGCAACGCCTTTCACTCTGGAACGCATCGTCTTTACCTCGGAAAGCGGCTTCAGTGCGAATACAGATGAGAAGTATTCTCACTCGTATTCACCTTTCCGGGCAACCTCGTCGGTTGTGATCCTTTCTCCTGTGGGTCAGGCTTCAGCCTGACTCCTCAGAAGGCCGGCTAAAGCCGGCCCCACAGAAGATAAAGATCCCGCAGGTCACCATCCTCGCGCATGACCGCACCGAGCAGCGACTTCGACCGATTCGACTACATCATCATCGGCGCCGGCAGCGCCGGCTGCCTGCTGGCGAACCGGCTGTCGCGCGATCCGCGGCATCGCGTGCTGCTGCTCGAAGCCGGCGGCAAGGATGACTACTTCTGGATCGGCATCCCGGTCGGCTACCTCTACACCATCGCCAATCCGCGCACCGACTGGTGCTACCAGACCGATCCCGACGAACATCTCGCCGGCCGCTCGATCCATTACGCGCGCGGCCGCGGACTCGGCGGCTGTTCCTCGATCAACGCCATGATCTACATGCGCGGCCAGCGCGAGGACTGGGATCACTGGGCCGCGCTCGGCAATCGCGGCTGGTCGTGGGATGAGGTACAGCCGATCTTCCAGTCGCTCGAAGATTTCGCCGGCGGCGCGGTCGACGGCTATGGCGCGGGCGGCGAAGTACGCGTCGAGAATCCGCGCGTGCGCTGGGACATTCTCGATGCCTGGCGCGCTGCTGCCGCCGAGTGCGGCATCAACCAGATCGGCTGCTTCAACGGTGGCGACAACGCCGGCAGCGCGTACTTCCAGGTCACCCAGAAACGCGGCCGGCGCTGGAGCGCCAGCGATGCCTTCCTGAAACCGGTGCTGCAGCGATCCAATCTCACGGTGCTGACGCACGCCCACGTCGAACGCCTGCTGTTCTCCGGACGCGAATGCACCGGCGTGCGCTTCCGGCGCGGCGATCAGGTGCATGAAGTCCGCGCCACCCGCGAAACGATTCTCGCCGCCGGCGCCATCGGTTCACCGCAACTGCTGCAGGTCTCCGGCATCGGCGCGCCCGATCTGCTGCAGTCGCTGCAGATTCCCGTCGTGCATGCGCTGCCCGGCGTCGGCGAGAACCTGCACGATCATCTGCAAATCCGCCTGCAGTACAAGGTCAGCAACGTGCGCACGCTGAACCAGATGGCCGGCACGCTGTGGGGCAAGGCGGCAATGGCCATGCAGTACTTCGCGCTGCGCACCGGTCCGCTGACGATGCCGCCGTCGCAGGTCGGCGCGTTCGCACGCAGCGATCCGTCTCAGCCGAGCGCGAACATCGAGTGGCACGTGCAGCCGCTGTCGCTCGACAGGTTCGGCGATCCGCTGCACGACTTTCCCGCGATCACGCCGAGCGTGTGCAACCTGCGTCCGCGTTCGCGCGGCTGGGTCCGCATCCGCAGCGCCAGCACTGCCGATTTCCCCGCGATCAAACTGAACTACCTGCAGGACGAGGACGACCGCCGCGTCGCCGTCGATTCGATCCGCTTCACCCGCCGCATCATGGCGGCGCAGGCGCTGCAGAAATACAGCCCCGAGGAATACCGTCCCGGCGCCAGCGTCGAAGACGACCTGTCACTCGTACGCGCCGCCGGCGAACTCGGCACGACGATCTTCCATCCCGTCGGCACCTGCCGCATGGGCAGCGATGCGCTCGCCGTCGTCGACGCCGACCTGCGCGTGCACGGCGTGAACCGCCTGCGCGTGGTCGACGCGTCGATCATGCCGCGGATCACTTCCGGGAATACGAACGCGCCGACGTATGCGATTGCGGAAGTGGGGGCGCGGGCGATCCTGCGGGACGCGCGATAGCCATGTCGTATCGCGTCGCCGCGGATCGGGTGCGACTCATTTCTCATCGCACGCACGAGACGACCCGATCGATCGCCGGAGGCGGGATGCTCCTTCTCCTGCTGTGCGCACAGCCGGCATGGACCGCTGAGAACGCACACGGCAACCGTCCGTTCGAAGTTCGCGATGCCGTCGGGATGGCGTACTTCGGCACGATCGAGTCGTCGCAACGCGATCATCTGTCCGACGATGGGCTGATCTCGCCGGACGGACGCTACATCACGAAGATCACGCATCGCGGCCGCCTTCCCGAAGGCGTGACGGAAGGAACGATCTGGCTGTTCGGAACGGACGAGGTTCGAGCATTCATCCGCAACGGTGGCCCGCCGCCGGAGCCGATTCCTCTCGTGCGCATGTCTGCCGCAGTCAACGGTCTGACGGCGGACTGGTTCAACCGCGACAACACGATCTCCGAACTCGCCTGGGCGGACGATGCGCGCAGCCTGACCTTTCTGGGGCGCGATGGCCGCGAGAATCGGCAGCTGTTCCGTGTTGACATCGCCACGCGCGCACGGACGGCGATCTCTCCGGACGACGTCGACGTACCCGTCTATGCCGCGGCCGGTCGCTCGCTGGCATTCCTCGCATTGAAGGGCGTGAACGAAGAAGAACTCTGGCAATCGGCCGGGCCGAACGTGCCGGACATCGAAGTCGGCGTCGGCAAACCGCTGATCGCGATGCTGTATCCGAACTTCCGCGGCAACGACCTGTCCGGCCGGCTGGAGGCGCACCTGTGGCGCGCCCGCGATGACAAGGCACAACCCGTCGTGGACGACGCGACACGACAGCCCGTCAGCCTTCGCGTGGCCTATGGAAACCTCACCGCATCGCTCTCTGCGGATGGCGCCCGGCTCGCAACGACCGCGTATCCCTCGCCGCAAGCCGCCGCGCCGGCGTACGCGATCGTCGATCTCGACTCCGGCCGGCTGCAGGCCGTCGCTGGCGCCAGCGTCCGTCCGTATCGCTATCGACGCAGCGCGCTGTTCAGGGCGGCCTGGTCGGCGAACGATACGCAGATCGCGATCACCGAAATCGATCTTGTCGCAGCGGGCGGCAAACCGGACCCGTGCACCATTGGCGTCGCAGATCTCCGCACAGGCACCGTCCGCTGCGTTCTGACCGCTGAACGCAACTCACCGGAACTGGTACGCGAAGTCCGCTGGGTGTCGCACGACCGGCTGTACGTCGCACTGAAGACCTTCGGCAAGGAGCTGCATCGCTCGCTGATCATCGACCGCGACAGGCAACGCTGGCTTGCCCCGCGCGAAGCCGACCGGAAATTCCTTCCGCCAATACGATTCGTCGTGCAGGAGTCGTTGAACGAACGACCGGTCCTGGTCGCCGTGGACACGCTCGCGGAAAAACGACGACCGATCTTCGATCCCAATCCGCAGCTCGACGAGGTCGAACTCGGCGAAGTGCGCATCCACGAATGGCGCGATCGTCATGGCAGGACGCATCGCGGCGGACTCGTGTTGCCGCCGCACTGGCAGTCCGACCGGCGCTACCCGCTCGTCGTCCAGACTCATGGCTTCGATCCGGAGCGGTTCTTTCGCGTCGGCGACGCGGATACGGCCAGCGCCGGACGGGCGCTGGCGGCGCGCGACATCATCGTGCTGCAGGTTCGCGAGCCCAGTGCCGCCGATGCGGAATCGTGGCGCGACGCCACGGAGCTGGGAATGGACGTCTATCTTGCGGGCATCGATCAGCTTGTCAGGAACGGCTTCGTCGATCCGACGAAAGTCGGCATCAGCGGCTACAGCTATACGGGATGGACCACGGCCGCATCGATCGCGAATGCGCCCGATCGATTTGCTGCGGCAGTGATTGCCAATACCGACCCGGTGACGTTCACCGGTTATTTTGCAGGCGTGGATTCCTTCATTCCTCGCGCCTACCAGGACGTCTACGTCGGCGCGGCTCCGTACGGCGCAGGACTCAGGCTCTGGGGCGAACGTGTGCCCCTGCTCGCATCCGGCCGCATCGAAGCCGCCGTGCTGTTCTCTGCGGCAGATCCCTGGCACCTCATCAGCTGCTGGGATCTGTACGCCGCCATGCGGGATCAGAACAAACCCGTCGAGCTGCAGTACTTACGCAGCGGACAGCATGTCCTCTCGAAACCGCTGCACAAGCTGGCGCACCAGGAAATGATCGTCGACTGGTTCGAGTTCTGGCTGGCCGGCAAGGAGCAGCCGGCGCCCGGGAAAGCCGATCAGTACCGTCGTTGGCGCCAGATCAGGGACGAGCGCAACGTCGCGACTCAGGTACCGTAGGTCGAGAACACTTCTGTCTGACCATCGATGCGTACCAGCAGCACCTCGTAGCGATCGACCCGGCCCGACGACACCTCCATGCCCGGCGAACCGGCCGGCATGCCCGGCACTGCGAGCCCCTTGCCCTTGCGTCGGTCCTTGAGCAGACGCTGGATGTCCGCGGCCGGCACATGGCCTTCGATGAAGTAGCCACCCACCTCGGCGGTGTGACAGGAACTCAGCGAAGCCGGCACGCCCAGACGCTGCTTGAGCGGCGCGAGGTCATCGAAATCCCGGACCTCGGTCCTGAAGCCGGCCTTTTCGAGGTGCTGCACCCACAGGCCGCAACAGCCGCAGGTCGGCGTCTTGTTCACGCGCACGATCTGCGGCGATTTTTCCTCGCCATAGGCAAGCAGGGGAATCGCGCCCAGCGCCAGCAATGTCTCTCTGCGATTCATGTGCGGTCTCCATCGGATCGAGGGAGACGCAGCATAACCGCGGAACGGTGCGATCGTGGTGTTCATCCTGCCCGGCAGCCCGCCCTTCGCCGACGTTGCGTTACTATCCGGTTCTGCCGCCAATGAAAACGTGAATTCATGATCGCCCTGCTCGAAGCCCGACGCGCCGGGTTGCTGGCGCGCGAACACTGGATGCGCAACCTGGCGGCAGGCGCGGTCGTCGGTGTGGTTGCATTGCCGCTGGCCATGGCCTTCGCCATCGCCTCCGGCGCGAAGCCCGAGCAGGGTCTCTACACGGCCATCGTCGCGGGCATCGTGGTCTCGCTGTTCGGCGGCAGCCGCATCCAGATCGCCGGACCCACCGGCGCCTTCGTCGTGATTCTTTCCGGCATCACGGCGCAGTACGGCATCGCCGGGCTGCAGGTCGCCACGCTGATGGCCGGCGTGATCCTGCTGCTGTTCGGCATCACGCGCATGGGCACGGTGATCAAGTTCATTCCCGATCCGGTGATTCTCGGCTTCACCGCCGGCATCGCCGTCATCATCTGGACGGGGCAGTGGCCGAGCTTCTTCGGACTGCCGGCGGTCACCGGCGCCCACTTTCACGAAAAGCTCTGGCACACGCTGCAGGTACTGCCGCAGCTGAACCTGACGACGACACTGCTCGCCTGCGCGACGCTCGCCGTGATCGTGCTGCTGCCGCGCGTGCCGCAGCTGAGCCGCGTACCCGGTCCGCTCGTCGGCGTCGTGTTCGCCGGCGCGCTGCAGATGATCTTCGGCTTCAAGGATGTCGCCACCATCGGCTCGGCCTTCGGCGGCATTCCTTCGACGCTGCCGCTGCCGCAGATGCCGGCGCTGTCCGTCTCCACGATCATCGAACTGATCGGCCCCGCGTTTGCGATCGCGATGCTGGGCGCGATCGAGTCGCTGCTGTCCGCCGTCGTCGCCGACGGCATGGCGGGCACGCGGCACGATTCCAACCAGGAACTCATCGGTCAGGGCATCGCCAATGTCGTCGCGCCGCTGTTCGGCGGTTTCGCGGCGACCGGCGCCATCGCGCGCACCGCCACCAACGTGCGCAACGGCGGCAATTCGCCGCTCGCCGGTATCGTGCATGCTGCGACGCTCGTGCTCATCGTGCTGCTGCTGGCGCCGCTGGCGGCGAACATTCCGCTCGCGGCGCTGGCGGCGATCCTGTTCGTGGTCGCCTGGAACATGAGCGAGGCCGGCCACTTCTTCAAGATGGTGCGTCGCGCACCGCGCGCCGACGTGGTCGTGCTGCTGGTGACGTTCGGTCTCACCGTGTTCGTCGATCTGGTGGTCGCCGTGAACATCGGCGTGATCCTCGCCATCCTGCAGTTCCTGCGGCGCATGGCGAGCAGCGTCGAAGTCCAGCAGCAGACCGTGCAGCAGCTGCACGCCGAGTTCGGCACCGAAACGCTCCACCTGCCGCCGGACGTGCTGGTGTATCGCGTCGAAGGCCCGTTCTTTTTCGGCGCGGCCGAAACGTTCGAACGCGCGCTGGCATCGACGCACACCGATCCGAAGACGCTCATCATCCGGCTGCGCTGGGTGCCGTTCATCGATGCGACGGGACTCGAGACGCTGGAGGAAGTCGTCACGAACCTGCGGCGGCGCGGCGTGCGCGTGATGGTGACGGGGGCGAACGAACGCGTGCGCGGCAAGCTGGAACGCGCGGGCATCGTCGACCTGATCGGCGCCGACAATCTCTGCAGCGATCTGCGGCAGGCGCTGGCGACGCTGCAATCGCCGCCGGCAACGCCGGTCACGGCCTGAGAAACCACCGGCCGCAACGCGCGGAACTTTAGCTCCGCGCTTCCCTGATTTTTTTCATTCCGAGAATCGGTTCACCCGCGCGCGTGCGTGACGCAGCCGGCATCCGCGCGGCCGCACGACGAGCTGCAGGAATTCCTTGACGCGCGCCGCATCGCCCAACGCGGCGGGAGCGGATGATTCCATCCATTTGGTCAACCCCGCTGCTGGATCAGTTCAGTCCGTGAAGACGGCCGCCCCCGAAACCGACAACTGGCGCAAGAAATACTTCGACAGCCTGAGCTCGCTCGAAGACGAACATCGCCGCTTCCGCGCCATGGAGGCGGTGCTGAAGAAGCTCGCCGGCCGGCTGTGCAGTGCGTCGCTCGGCCAGACGCCGGGACTCGACGAACAGATCAAGCGGCTGCAGTCAGCGCTGCGGCGCGAGGTCTCGCACGACGAACTCGAAAAGATCACGCCGGCGCTGACCGAAGCGATCCAGGCGCTGGACCTGTCGCCTGCGGCGTCTTTCATTGCGACGCAACCGGTGGCGGTCAGGCCTGCGGCCGCACCGCCGCTCGCGCCCCGCATCGACGAACGCGTCCGCGTGGTGCTGGTGGCACTGCTCGTCGAACTGCGACGCGACAGCTCGCTGGTCAGCCAGATCGATGCCGTCGACGCACGGCTCGGCGCGGCACTGTCGCCGGAACAGCTGCCGGACGTGCTGTCGTCGCTGATGGATCTGGTCGGCCAGCGCATCAAGCGCATCGAGCACGCGCGGCAGGAACTGGAAGCGCTGCTCACGCACATGGCGAGCAAGCTCGATGAAGTCGGCCGCTTCGTCGCCGAGCAGAGCCAGGCCCAGAACCAGTCGCGCGCCAGCAGCGAAACGCTCAGCCTGCAGCTCACCGGCGAGATGAAAGCCATGGGCGAGAGCGTCGAGGCCGCCGACGATCTGCAGCAGATCCGCGGCTTGGTGCGCAACCGGCTCGATTCGATCGATCTGCACCTGCAGGCCTTCCGCCAGCGCGAAACCGCATTCTCGAACGAAATGCGGACGCGCAACGAACAGATGCGCTCGCGCATCGCCGAACTCGAAGGCCGCGCCCGCCTGCTGCAGACCCAGCTGCAGGACGAACAGCGCCTGTCGGCGATCGATCAGCTCACCAAGATTCCCAACCGTCTCGCCTACGACAAGCGCATCGAGGAAGAACTCGAACGCTGCCGCCGCCTGAACGCGCCCGCCTGCCTCGCCGTCATGGACGTCGATCACTTCAAGCGCGTCAACGACACCTACGGCCATCGCGCCGGCGACCGCGTGCTGCGCGCCGTTGCCGACTGCCTTGCCGGCCGCATCCGGCGCACGGACTTCGTGGCGCGCTACGGCGGCGAAGAGTTCGTGATGATCCTCGAAGGCACGCGCATCGACGATGCCATGCGCGTCATCGACGACATGCGCAATGCCATCGCCGCCATCGGCTTCCATTTCCGCGGCACACCGGTCTCCATCACCATCTCCGGCGGCGTCACCGCGCTGCTCGACAACGACTCCGCCGGCGCCGCGTTCGACCGCGCCGACAAGGCGCTGTACCAGGCCAAGGAAACGGGACGCAATCGCTGCATCGCCGGCTGACTTTCTTCCTGTAGGTCAGGCTTCAGCCTGACTTCTTGTCCAGCAGGCCGGCTGAAGCCGGCCCCACAGCAAGAGAGCAGGAGCAAGAACGAGAGCCGCAAAGACCTCACAAAAGAATTCGATTTCTTTTGTGCGGTCCTTGCGGCCTCTCTTCCTCTTCCAACTTCAGACGACAAATACTTCGCGCCGCATTCCTGCGCACGACGCTGCCGCTCGATCTGTCGCGGCTCGAGGCGCTCGACAGCGGGCGCTATCACTCGATCTGGCTGCCCGATCACGGAATCTCATGACGAGCGCAGGCACCGTGCTCGATACGCGGCGGGTGAAGCGCGCCGAGCTGGCGTAGGCGCTGCCGGCGGATTGTGCGAAGGTGTCGCCGGAGGAACGTGTCGAACAGTTGCGTATGCGCTTTGCGGCGATCCATCGACGCTACGACGGATGACGGATTCTTCCTGTAGGTCAGGCTTCAGCCTGACTCCTCAGAGGCCGGCTGAAGCCGGCCCCACAGGAAGCAGTCAATAGCCGACGGTGAAGCGCTGGCGGCGGTGCGCCGGCTTCTCCAGTTCATCGGCGAGCGCGAGGGCGTAGTCCTCCATCGAAATCCAGCTGCGGCCGCGCGCGTCGGTGAGCAGTTCGTTGCCGCCGAGACGGAATCGCTGCGTGCGTTGTCCGGCGACGAATTCGGCGGACGGCGAAACGTAGGTCCAGTCGAGTTCCGGTTCGGCGCGCAGCAGATCGAGAAATGCGGCGCCGGCCACGGCTTCCGGTTTGTATGCGGCGGGAAATTCCAGCGTATCCAGCAGTTTCTTTCCCGGCGCGACTTCCAGGCTGCCGGCGCCGCCGACGACCACCAGTCGCGGTACGCGGGCGGTCTTCACCGCGTCGATGGTCGAACGCGCATCGCTGTCGAGATGGCGGGCCGAGCTGACGACGACGTCGTGTCCTGCAATGAGCGCAGCGAGCGCCGTCGCATCGCGGGCATCGCCCTTCACGATGCAGAGGCGTTCGCTGGGCGTGGCATTTTCGGGATATCGCACGATGCCCGTGACCGTGTGTCCGCGGGCGACGAACTCCGCCGCGAGTCGCGATCCGACGTTTCCGCTCGCCCCGATCAATGCAATTCTCACGGCCTGGCTCCCTACCCGACGATGCGGGCCGTTCTACTCCTTAAATGCCGGGGGGCCGATTGTGGCAAGTACGACGGCGGCTCAGGTGCGCGGGCCGAGTCCGTCTGCCATGGCGCTCGTCAGCGGTTTCATGAAAAAGGAATCGTGCGGCATGAGGCGCGCGGTGACCTGATGGCGCTGCAGCGCCTCGGCCACCACCGGGCCGATGGCGGCGATTTCCGTGCGCTCCAGCGCCTGCTGCACCAGTTCCGGGGGCCCGACGGCGAAGATGCGTTCGACCTGCGGCGTGCTGGTGAAGGCGATGACGTCGACTTCGCCGTTCGCCATTTTCGTGAGCAGCGCGCGCACTGCGTCGTCGTCGGCCTTGTCGGCGTAGATATAAGGAGCCACCGTCCGCACGGTCGCGCCGGCATCGCGCAGGAAGTTCACGAGCGGCAGGTTCGGCTCGGTGCCGTACAGCTGCACGCCGACGCTGCGTGCAGCAAGGCTGCCCGCCTTGCGCAGCGATTCGATCACGCCTTCGGTGGTCGGCACTTCCGCCGCGATGTCCGGCTTCAGGCCAAGCTCGCGCAGCGCCTTGGCGGGCTTCGGGCCGCGGGTGATCTTGCGAACCTTCGTCAGCGCCCGGATGAACTCGTCGCGATGATCGGGCGCATGGACGTCGATGCAGCGCAGGATGCGGCGCAGTCCTTCGCCCGTGAGCAGGATCAGATCGTGAACCGTGCCGGTGTTGAAGTGACGTACCCACTCGAGCACCGGCTGCGGATCGGGCGCATCGAGGATCGCGACCAGCGGACAGCGCAGCACCGTGGCGCCGCGCCGCTCGAGCATCGCCGAGAACACGTCCAGCTCGCGGGTTTCGGGCACGGCGATGGTGCGGCCGGCCAGGGTCTGTTCTTGAGTCGACATGAACGAACGTCCGGTTCGTCGGAATGACGGCGGGACGATAGCAGGAGATGGCGCGCCCGACTGGATTCGAACCAGTGACCCCTGCCTTCGGAGGGCAGTACTCTATCCAGCTGAGCTACGGGCGCGTGCTTCGGCGGGGCCGGGATATTAAGGGGCGGCGCCCGCGGGGTCCAACCCGCAACGGCACGCCGAGCGCCGGTCGAATGAACCCGGAATTGCTCGCGCCGGATTTCCTTCAGGTTTTTTGCGGTTTGAGGCCCGGCGGCGGGCCGCTATACTTGCGCGCCCGTTTTGAGCCCCCTTGCTTTTGGAGCCGCTGTGAGCGCTGCGCACGACAAGAAGTTCTTCAATATCTTCTCCCTGGTGCTGGGCATCCTGATGCTCATCGCCCTCGGTATCTGGGTGCTGGCCCGTAACGTCGCAGTGGATACGCAGGAAGCCCACGTTCATCAGGATCCGGCCATGCAGGCCGCCGTCAATGACCGGATTGCTCCCGTCGCCAAGGTGGCGGTGAGCGGTCAGGACAATTCAGCGCTGGCGCCCGCCAAGCCGCAGGCTGCCGAACCGGCGGCGGAGCTGCCCGGCGACCAGGTCTACAGCATGGCCTGCATCGCCTGTCACGGCGCCGGCGTCGCCGGCGCGCCGAAGTACGGCGACAAGGGCGCGTGGGGTCCGCGCATCGCCAAGGGGCTCGATACGCTGCACAAGCATTCGATCGAGGGTTTCCAGGGTCAGTCCGGCTTCATGCCGCCGAAGGGCGGTCGCGTCGATCTGGCGGACAAGTCCATCATGAACGCTGTCGACTACATGGTCGCTGCCGCCAAGTAAGTCCCGGCTTCGCACGCGGCGGCTCAGCCCGCCGCCTTCGCGTTGCGGTCGAAGCGCCGCAACGCAATCGCCTCTCCCATCTGCAGTTCATCGATCTCGCTGGTGCCAGCGAGATCGGCGATCGTTCGCGCCACGCGCAGGATCCGGTGATGCGCGCGGGCCGAAAGCCCCAGCGCCGTGGTCGCGCGTTCGAGCATCGCCGCTGCCGATCGACCCGCGCGGCAATGCTCCTTCATTTCGCGGTTGCCCAGTTTCGAATTCGCCTTGCCCTGGCGCTCGATCTGCAATGCACGCGCACAGCGCACGCGGGCCGCGACCGCTGCGGTCGATTCGCATTCCACGTCGTTGTCATAGAGCGCGCTGGCTGCCACGCGCGGCACTTCGACATGCATGTCGAGCCGGTCGAGCACCGGACCTGAAATGCGCGCCCGATACTTCTCGACCCGCTCGACACTGCAGCGGCAACGACCCTGTGCATCGCCGAGATGGCCGCACGGGCAGGGATTCATGGCCGCGATCAGCTGAAAACTGGCTGGGAATTCCAGTTGCTGGGCGGCACGCGACACCGTGATGCAACCGTTCTCGAGCGGTTCGCGCAGCACTTCGAGCACATGCCGGCCGAATTCTGGCAGTTCATCGAGGAACAGCACGCCGTTGTGAGCCAGCGAGATCTCGCCCGGCCGCGGCATCGCACCGCCGCCCACCAATGCGACGGCCGACGCGGTGTGATGCGGCGAACGAAACGGCCGCACGCGCCACTCGTTCAACCGGATGGACGCGCCGCAGATGCTGCGAACCGCTGCCACTTCCAGCGCTTCCGCTTCGCTCATGGGCGGCAGCAATCCGGGCAGTCGCTGTGCCAGCATGGTTTTGCCCGTCCCCGGCGGACCGACGAACAGCAGACTGTGCTGACCGGCAGCGGCGATTTCCAGCGCGCGCCGCGCCTGATGCTGACCGCGCACGTCGCTGAGATCCAGACCCGGCGGAATGACGTCGGGCAACGGTTCGCCGAGCTGGAAATTCAGCGGACTGGCCTGCGTTGCATGCGCCGCGACTTCCAGCAGATGCGTCGCGACGGCGACACGGCACCGTGTGACGAGCTGTGCTTCGGCCGCATTGGCGGGCGGCACGATCAACGAGTGATCGACTCGTGCAGCCGCCAGTGCCGACAGCAACGCGCCCTTCACCGGCTGCACTTCACCGCTGAGCGAAAGCTCGCCGTACAGCTCGCAGCGCTGCAGTTGCGTGTCGGGCAACTGGCCGGACGCGAGCAGGATGCCGACCGCGATCGGCAGATCGAACCGCCCGCCTTCTTTCGGCAGATCGGCCGGCGACAGATTCACGGTGATGCGCCCGGCGGGCATCTCGAAGTTGCAGTTCGCGATCGCCGCACGCACGCGATCCTTGCTTTCCTTCACCACCGCCTCGGGCAGACCGACGATGGTGAATGCAGGCAATCCGTTGCCGATGTCCACCTCGACCCGCACCTGCGGCGCTTCCATGCCGTGCTGCGCGCGGCTCAATACCGTTGCCATTGCCATCCTTGGCGCTCCTCAAAGACTAAGAAAAATTTCCACGGGGGACACGGGGATCACGGGGTGAAGAAAAGAGCGAAACCCGTTTGATCCCATCTTTCAGCAACCGATGATTGAAATTCAGTATGAATCCGATGCGCATGTCACCCAGGCGCAGATACGTCAGCAGTTGGGAAACATGCGAGGCGTCGACGGCGCGGAGCGATTTGATCTCCAGGATCAGGCTCTCCGCAACAATCATGTCTGCGCGAAAGCCAATCCCAAGGTCGACACCCCGATACATGACCGGAAACGCAACTTGCGTGCGGACTGCTATGCCAACCGACCGAAGCTCATAAGCGAGTGCTGCCTCATACACGGACTCGAGCAATCCGGGTCCGAGGTTGCGATGAACGATCGTTGCGGCCGTCAGCGTTAGATCGATGATGTCTGGCGGGCATTCCTTTGCCACGTCGATACCTTCCTTGGTTGCCTTTCTGCCCCGTGATCCCCGTGTTCCCCGTGGAAATCCTTCCGGTCTTCCAGTCTTCAGCTCTTCGGCTTCTCCAGCGCCGCGAGCCGCGCTTCCAGCGCTTCGAGTTTTTCGCGGGTGCGGCGCAGGACGCCGGCCTGGACATCGAATTCCTGGCGGGTCACCAGATCGAGCTTCGACAGGCCGGATTGCAGGACGGCCTTGAAGTTGCTCTCCAGATCGCGGCGCACGGCGTGGAGGCTGTCGGGAACGGCGGAAGCGAGCCGGCGGGCGAGGTCGTCGATGCTGCGGGGATCCATGGGAGCGCCTTGGTAACGGAATCGGCCGAACTCTAGGCAGCGCATACAGGCAAGGCAAGGTGCGAGCGATTGGCCGCGGACCGCGGGCGCTTGCACCCTTTTCGCAGCCCTGTCGCCCACGCGGGACGGTCTTGCCGCTTGTTTTGAACCGCCTTGCGCCAGTCTGAGGCAGGCATCAGGAAATTTCGCACTAATCGGGTGCGTTCCCAGTATCCCGTCGAGGCGGTAACACCGTTTCACCTTGCCGATTTCGTGGCACAGAAAGTGCATTTCCGATGCGGCGCGAAACGAGTGCTCAAGAGTTCACCACGAAACCTTCGCCGCTCGCGCCCATGACCTTCCAGGAGCCGGAGTGCGATGAAGTTGATAACCGCGATCATCAAGCCGTTCAAGCTGGATGACGTCCGTCAGGCCGTCGCGGATATCGGCGTTCAGGGCATCACGGTGACGGAAGTGCAGGGCTTTGGTCGGCAGCGCGGTCACACCGAGCTGTACAGGGGCGCCGAATACCGGGTGGATTTTCTCCCCAAGACCAAGATCGAGCTGGCGGTCGACGATTCGATCGCCGAGCAGGTAGTCGAGGCGATCACCAACGTCGCCCGTACCGGAAAGATCGGCGACGGCAAGATTTTCGTGATCAACCTCGAGCAGGCGGTTCGCATTCGTACTGGCGAGACAGGCGTCGAGGCGGTTTAGTTTTTTTCGAGCACCTCCTGGCAACTAAATAAATTCTTCCCGTAGGAGAACGACAGTGAAAAGACCTTGGTCCACGAGCCGCGTGCTCACTTGCCTGTGGAGCGTCGTGCTGTTCGCACTGACCTTCACCGGGTCCAACATGGCGCTGGCGCAGGACACGCCGGCCGAGCCGACTGCAGCGGAAGCCGTCGCAGCGCCTGCAGAGGCGGCAGCGGCAGAAGAAGCGGCGCCCGCCGAGGAAGCGGCTCCGACGCTCGACAGCGGCGATACCGCCTGGATGCTGACGGCGACGGCGATCGTGCTGTTCATGACCATTCCGGGACTGGCGCTGTTCTACGGCGGCATGGTGCGCTCGAAGAACATCCTGTCGGTGCTGATGCAGTGCTTCGCCACCGCCGGCCTGATGACGGTGTTGTGGACGATCTACGGCTACAGCATGTCGTTCGACACCACCGGCATGGAGGCAGGTGCGTTCGGCCTGAACTCGATCATCGGCGGCCTGGACAAGGCGCTGTTCTCCGACGTGACGCTCGATTCGCTGGTCGGCACCATTCCCGAGTCGCTGTTCGCCACCTTCCAGATGACGTTCGCGATCATCACGCCGGCGCTGATCGTCGGCGCGTTCGCCGAGCGCATGAAGTTCTCGGCGATGCTGCTGTTCCTCACGCTGTGGTTCACGATCTGCTACGTGCCGATGGTGCACATGGTGTGGAGCGGCGATGGCGCGCTCATGTGGGACTGGGGCGTGCTGGACTTCGCCGGCGGCACGGTGGTGCACATCAATGCCGGTATCGCCGGCCTGGTCGCCGCACTGGTGCTCGGCAAGCGCAAGGGCTATCCGACCACCGCGATGCCTCCGCACAACCTCGGCCTGACGCTGGTCGGCGCCTCCATCCTGTGGGTCGGCTGGTTCGGCTTCAACGCCGGCAGCGCGCTGGCCGCAGGCGCGAGCGCCGGCATGGCGATGCTCGTGACCCAGATCTGCACCGGTACCGCGGCACTGGCCTGGATGTTTGCCGAGTGGATCAAGCACGGCAAACCCTCGCTGCTGGGCATCGCTTCGGGCGCGGTCGCCGGCCTGGTCGGCATCACACCGGCCGCCGGCACGGTGGGACCGGTCGGCGCGCTGGTCATCGGCGTGGTCGCCGGCTACATGGCCTTCCTGTTCTCCACGACGGTGAAGCGCGCGCTCGGCTATGACGATTCGCTCGACGTCTTCGGTGTCCACGGCATCGCCGGCATCGTCGGCGCGATCCTGACCGGCGTCTTCGCCTTCCCGGCGATGGGCGGCGTGTGGGAGCCGGGCGAAGGCGCCACGATCGCGAGCCAGGTCTGGATCCAGACCAAGAGCGTGCTGTTCACGGTGGTGTACACGGGCGTGCTCTCCTTCATCATCCTGAAGGTGGTCGACGTGATCGTCGGGCTGCGCGTCACGACCGAGCAGGAAGAAGAGGGCCTGGACCTCAGCCTGCACGACGAGCGCGGTTACAACCTCTGACGTCGATGAGGGCGGCGACCTCGCCGTCACTCGCAGAAACGGGCGCGCAAGCGCCCGTTTCTTTTTGCGCGACCGGAGCGTGACGCAGTCCTCAGTCCGCGCGCCTCGCGGGCCTGTCTTGACTCAGTCCGCAAACCTTCCTGATACACTCGGCCGGGCCGAATCCGATGCAGCCGGGACGACGCAAGTCCCTGTCGCCATTGAAGAAATGTCCACGCCGGCGCGCACGAACCCGGCGCTGCGAGAACGACGGGCAGCGGGCATAACGGTGACCCGCATCAAGGGATTCGGCGCGCGACACGGGCACACTGGCCCCACTGTCGTGCCGATGCGCACGTCCGTCCGCGGCAACGACCGCGAACGATCCGATCAACGTCCTGGAGATGGCGATGTTGCGATATTCACTGACCCTGACCGCTGCGGCTGTCGTGCTCTGCGCCGGCGCTGCGCACGCCGACGTCTACATGTTCAAGGACGCCCAGGGCAACGTGCAGTACACGGACAAGCCGCCGACCCTGCCGGCCGAACGCCTCAACGTGCAGTCGCGCAAGACGGACGTCGTCGAAGTCCAGGCGCGCGAACAGGCCGAACTGGCAAAGCTCAAAGCCACGGACGAAGCCCGGCAGAAGTCGAACGCTGCGCAGACCGATCAGCAGTCGGCCGCAGAGCTGACCGCGAAGGACAAGGCAGAGCGCTGCACCAAGGCGCGCGAACGCTACGACAAATACGCGACCTCGCAGCGGCTGTACGAAACGCAGGCCAATGGCGAGCGCCGTTACCTCAGCGATGCCGAACTCGATGCCGCGCGCAGCTCCGCCAAGTCGACGATGGACGAGTTCTGCAAATGATTCCCGCGGCCGGGTCGCCGACCCGGCCATGAAATTCCGGCGGGCCCGGACGTACAATCCCCGCGTCCCGTCCCGGAGTTTTCCCTGCTGATGACTACTTCCCTGCCCGCTCCCCGGCGTATCGGTTTCATCGGACTCGGCGCCATGGGCCTGGGCATGTCGCGCAATCTTCACAAGCACCGCCTGCTGGCTGCGGTCTGGAATCGCACGGCCGCGAAAGCCGAAGCCATCGCCCGTGAAACCGGCTGCGTCGTCGCGAAGACGCCAGCGGATCTGGCGACGCTGTGCGATGCCATCGCGATGTGCGTCTCCGCGGACGACGACGTACTCGCGATGGTCGACGCGCTGCTGCCGAATGTACGGCGCGACGCCATCGTCATCGACTGCTCGACCGTCGGCGCCAACACCGCGCGCACCGCCGCGCTGCGATTGCGCGAGCGCGGCGCTCACTTCATCGATGCGCCGGTGAGCGGCGGCGTCGAAGGCGCGCGCGACGGCACGCTGGCCGTCATGTGCGGCGGCGATGACGACGTGTTCCAGCGCGCCCGTCCCGTGCTCGAAGCCATGGGACGCACCGTCACGCATTTCGGCCCGACCGGTTCGGGTCAGGCTGCGAAGGCGACCAACCAGATCATGTGCGCCGGCGTCATCCAGGCCGTCGCCGAAGCCATGGCCTTCGCCAAGGCCGAGGACCTGCCGCTCGACAAGCTGATCGAAACCCTCGGCAAGGGCGCGGGATCGAGCTGGTACTTCGTGAATCGCGCGCCGAACATCGTGCGCGACAGCTATCCCCCGGGCTTCCGCGTGCGCCTGCACGAGAAGGATCTGAAAATCTGCCGCGCCATGGCGCAGCGTCATGGCGTGCAGCTGCCGCTGATCGAAATGACGCTGGTCCACTATCGACGCCTCATCGAGCAGGGACACGGCGATGAAGACATCTCCACGCTGTTCCATCTGAAAGACGCGTTGTTCGCCGCCGCGGCGGCCGATCCCAAACGCGCCGACGAAACGTAATCGGCCGAGCCGCGATGTCCGCGACCGATTCCGACACCCGCGGCCCCGCGACCCGACTGTTCCTGCCCGACTTCTGCCAGGGGTCCGCCGTCCTGGCCATCGTGCTGATCGCCGAACTCGTTGCGATCATCTTCGCCATCGCACGCCAGGCGCTGCACGAGAATTTCTGGATCGATCTGGCGAGCTCATCGCTGTTCCTGCTGTGGATCGGGCTCGTCTGCGCGGCGGTGCTGTGTCGCAGCCGGCGCTGGCTGGAGCGCATGCCGGCGGGGCGGGCCGCGTCTATCGCCATTGCGCTGGTGGTCGGTACGGTCGGCGTCGTCTCGGAAGTCGTGTACCAGGTCGGCAGTGCACTGAACCCCGGCCATGTCGAATCGAGCCTGCTGTTTCCGAACACGCACGCGGGCTTCCTGCTGCGGAACATGGTGGTCGGCTTCATCGTCAGCTCGCTCGCGCTGCGCTACTTCTACGTCAGCGCGGAATGGAAACGCAGCATCGAAATGGAAGCGCTGGCGCGCATCCGCGCGTTGCAGGCGCGCATCCGCCCGCACTTCCTGTTCAACAGCATGAACACGATCGCGGCACTGACCCGCACCCATCCCGACAGCGCCGAGCAGGCGGTGGAAGATCTGGCCGACCTGTTCCGCGCGAGCCTCGCGGAAGCGGACACGATGATCACGCTGCGCGAGGAACTCGACATCGCGCGCACGCACCAGCGCATCGAACAGCTGCGCCTCGGACCCCGACTGCGCGTGGAGTGGCACATCGACGATCTACCGCTCAACACGCCGGTGCCCAGCCTCATCGTGCAGCCGCTGCTGGAAAATGCCGTGTATCACGGCATCGAAATGCTGCCGGCCGGCGGCACCGTCACCATCACCGGACGCCGCCGCCAGCACGACGTGGAGATCGAAGTCCGCAACCCGATCCCCGCACAGGCAGGCTACGGCGAACGCGAGGGCAACCGCATGGCCCTGGAAAACATCCGCCAGCGCCTGGAACTCGCTTGGCCCGGCCGCGCCCGCATCGAAACGCGCCAGAAGGACGGCGAGTTTTCTGCGCGCCTCGTCTTCCCGTATGCTGCCGGGCAGGAAAGGGAATGAACTGCGCGGACCCCGGATTCAGAGGAATGGCCGCAAAAAAGCGCAAAGGGCTCAAAGGTCGGAAATGTATTTCTTACCCTTGCGATTCTTGCGCCTTTTTGCGGCCATTCTCTTCTCTATTCGGTCTCTGCGACGCATGACACATGAATCTGCTGATCGTTGACGACGAAGCGCCGGCCCGCGACCGGTTGCGGCGGCTGCTCGAGGAAATCGGCGACTACGAGTCGATTGCCGAAGCCGGCAACGGCGAGGAAGCGCTCGCGTATTGCAGCGAGCAGCAGCCCGACATCGTGCTGCTGGACGTGCGCATGCCGGGCATCTCCGGCATCGAAGTAGCGCGGCACATCGACACGCTGCAGGATCCGCCCGCGGTCATCTTCACCACCGCCTACGATCAGTACGCGGTCGAAGCCTTCGAAACCGAAGCGGTCGGTTACCTGCTCAAGCCCGTTCGCAAGGAGAAGCTGGCGCATGCCTTGCGCCATGCCTCGCGCATCTCGCCGTCGCGACTCGTCAAGGTCGCGCAATCGGCGCGGCTCGAGCACCGGCGCGACCAGATCTGTGCGCGGCTCGGCGATCAGCTGAAGCTGATTCCCGTCGCCGACATCTATTACTTCCTCGCCGATCAGAAGTACGTGACCGTGCGCCACAAGGGCGGCGAGAGCCTGATCGACGAATCATTGAAAGCGCTGGCGGAAGAATTCGCGACCGACTTCGTGCGCATCCATCGCAACGCACTGGTCGCAGAGAAACAGATCTCGGCCGTCGAGCGCACCGAGGAAGGCAAGTACAACGTGCGCGTCAGGGAGTGCGGCGATGTGCTGGAAGTCAGCCGGCGGCACGCGTCCGAACTGTTACGCCGTATCCGTGGGGAATCCTGAAGAATCGGAGTTTCACACGGAGATCACGGAG
>NZ_DAINNK010000004.1:147024-153813 GCF_036735925.1 Povalibacter sp. | reverse complement strand
CGGGCACACCACTCACTACGGTGGTGGCGTGTTGAATGCAGCTACGGAGAAGATTAGAGAGCGGGAGGAATGGGCCGATCGCTTAAGTCAGTGCCATTGGGCTTCAGCCTGACAGTTCTCAGGCCGGCTGAAGCCGGCCCCACAGGAGGACAACTTCGCACGCCACAATTCATCACAGTTCATCGCTGATCCAACCCGATCGCCCGCTAGCCTCGCAAGGCATGGACACAGCAACCCGGTTGAACGTGGGCGTGCTCTTCGGCGGGCGATCGGCCGAGCACGAAGTTTCGATTCTCTCTGCGCGTAACATCATTGCCGCGCTGGATCCCGGGCGATTCCAGGCCGTGGCCATCGGCATCACGCGCAAAGGCCGGTGGATCCAGCAGTCGACGCAGCGATTGCTGCGGGAGAAGGGCGATCCGCGCTTCGTGCAGCTCAGCAATGATGGGCCGGAATTCTCGCTGCTGCCGTCGACGCGATCCGAAGACCCGCCGGTCGACGTCGTGTTCCCCGTGCTGCATGGGCCGCACGGCGAAGACGGAACGGTGCAGGGACTGCTGGAACTCGCCAACGTACCGTTCGTGGGCGCCGGCGTGCTCGGTAGCGCCGTGGGCATGGACAAGGATGTGATGAAACGTCTGCTGCGCGATGCAGGCATTCCCGTGGCGAACTTCATTGCGATCCGGCGTCACGAGTATCGCCGCGATCCGCTCGCGGTGCTGCGCAGGGCGGAGTCGCTGGGTTTTCCACTTTTCGTGAAGCCGGCGAATCTCGGATCGTCGGTCGGTGTTACGCGCGTCCTGTCGCGCGCGCAGTTGCCGGCCGCTCTGCAAACGGCATTCGACTACGATCTGAAGGTGATCGTGGAAGAATCGATCACGGGTCGCGAGATCGAATGTGCAGTACTCGGCAACGATGTGCCCGCAGCGTCGATTCCCGGCGAGATCGTCGTGACCCGTGCCGACGGCTTCTATTCCTACGACGCGAAATACCTGGACGAGCAGGGCGCCAGACTGCAGGTGCCAGCCGCACTCGATGCGCATCTGACGCGCGAAGTGCAGCGGCTGTCGCTGGCGACGTTCCAGGCGCTGGAATGCAGCGGCCTGGCGCGGGTCGATTTCTTTCTCCGCCCCGACCGCCAATTGCTGGTCAACGAGATCAACACGCTGCCGGGATTCACGGCGATGTCCATGTATCCGAAGCTCTGGGCGGCGAGCGGCGTGTCGCCGCGCGAACTCGTTTCCCGGCTCATCGACCTCGCCATCGAACGGCATGAACAGAAACGCTCGCTGCGTTCCCTCTGCTGCGTGCGCTGAATCACGGTGTCCCGGAAGAATGTGAACTGCGTATCAGAGCGGCCAGACGGCGCCCACTAGAGTCGCCGCGTCCAGCTCACGTTGTGCGATTCAACATATTCCCAACGCCGACAGGCGTGCGAGGCAGAGACATGGGCCTGTCGGAAACCATCCTTGCCGCGATGATCGGTGCGGCTGCGACTGTCGGCACCGCGCTGTTCCAGCTGCTGGGCGCATTCAGGGCGAAGGGCAGGACCGACATCAAACCCAAACGCGGCACGACGCTGCGATCGATCATCGCGATCACCGCGCTGATGGTGGCCTCGGCGGCCGGCGGTTTTCTCTACTCGCAGTTCCTGCAGCAGCGCGCTGGCGAGGACATCCGCGCAATGCGTCAGGAGCTGCGCGAACTGCGCGATCTGACCGCCTCACGTGTCCTGGAACGCAGTCAGCCGCAGCAGTTCGCCGATGTGGCAGCCCCGGAGTCAGCTATGCCCGTGCCGGAGCCGCATGCGATACCGATCAGCCTCGAGCCCGAGAGCGGGGTGGCAGAGTCGATCGCTTACGTACCGGCGTGTCGCGTAGCCGGAGCATCGGACTGCCCTGAGGCGCAAGCCCAGCGCATCGCGCTCTGCGGTACCGTGCCGGCCCATGCGCGAGTCGAGACGATCCACTTCTTTGCCCAACCTGATGCCGTGCAGCACCCGTGGGATCAGCATGCAGTCGCTCTCGAAGCGGATGTCGGCGGCGCGAAGTTCTCCGGCAATACGTTCGAATATGCGCAGGGTCCCGCCGCCAAGGCCGTCTGCGTGAACTTCATGCAGTGGAGCAGCCAGCATCCGCACATTGCACGGATCGTCGTGCAGTACTCCACGGGTTCGTCGACTGAGGTCGCGACTCCCGGCACCAGCGAGGCATCGCCGGCGGTCGAAACCACGATTGCCGGGTCGGATCCCTTTTCGTCGGCCGTGCCTGCTGCGCTGACGTCCTCGACGACCGCATTGCGGTAGAGGCCTTTCCGAACCGCCTCGCGCGAGGTGCCTGAATCCGTGCTTAAATCCCCCGTACTACAACGCAAGATCGGGGGATCGAATGTTCGGTCAGATGATGGATCGGCCTCTGTTGATCAGTTCGCTGCTGCGCCATGCCGATCTGCAGCATCCGCAGCGGGAAATCGTCTCCATCACGGCCGATCATCCGCGCCATCGCTATACCTATAGCGAAGCTTTCGCCCGGGTCCGCAAGCTCGCCAATGCCCTGGTGCGGCTCGGCGCGCAGCCCGGCGATCGCATCGCCACCCTGGCCTGGAACGACTTCCGGCATTTCGAGATCTACTACGCGGTGTCCTGTTCGGGTTTCGTGTGTCACACGATCAATCCGCGCCTGTTCGAGGAACAGCTCACCTTCATCGCCAATCACGCCGAAGATCGCCGGCTGTTCCTCGACCCGGCCTTCGTCCCGCTGATCGAGAAACTGCAGCCGACGCTCAAGACCATCGAGGGCTACATCATCCTCACGGATGATGCCCACATGCCGGCGACCACGCTGCCCAATGCGCGCAGCTACGAATCCCTGATCGCGAACGAGTCCGACGCATTCGAATGGCCGGAGTTCGACGAACGCACCGCGAGTTCGCTGTGCTACACGTCCGGCACCACGGGTGATCCCAAGGGCGTCCTCTACAGTCATCGCTCCACCATCCTGCACTGCTATGCGATGGCGCTGCCGGACTCTGCCAATCTCGCGGCGACCGACGTGGTCATGCCGGTCGTGCCGATGTTCCACGTCAACGCCTGGGGACTGCCGTATGCGTGCGTGATGGTGGGCACCAAGCTCGTATTCCCCGGACCGAAGATGGGTGATGCGCCGACGCTGCAGGCGCTGATCGAAGAAGAGCAGGTCAACAATGCGGCGGCGGTGCCGACGGTGTGGCAGGGTGTCGTCGCCTACCTGCAGAAATCCGGCAAGCGCATCGACTCTCTCAAGCGCATTCTCTGCGGTGGCTCGGCAGTACCGGTGGCGCTCGCCGATGCGTTACGCGACCCATACGGTGCACATATCGTGCAGGCGTGGGGCATGACGGAGACGAGTCCGATCGGCACGATCTGCAACTGGTCGCCCGAGGCGATGCGTCTGCCGGCACAGACGCGCGATGCGCTGCGTGCCAAACAGGGACGCTCCGTGTTCGGCATCGAAATCAAGATCGTCGATGAGGACGACAGGGAACTGCCGCGCGACGGCCGCGCCTTCGGCGCGTTGAAGGTTCGAGGACCCTGGGTCGCGTCCCGTTACTACCGTCGCGACAGCGACGACGTCTTCGATACCGATGGCTGGTTCAGCACCGGCGATGTGGCCACCATCTGCCCGCTGGGCTACGTGCAGATCACCGATCGCACCAAGGACGTCATCAAGTCGGGCGGCGAATGGATCAGCTCCATCGAACTCGAAAATCTGGCCGTGGCGCATCCCGCCATCGCGCAGGCCGCGGCGATTTCCATTCCGCATTCGAAGTGGCAGGAGCGGCCGCTGCTGGTCGTGGTCCTGAAGCCGGGCGAATCGGTGACGCGCGAGGAAGTCCTGAACTTCTTCCTCGGCAAGGTCGCCAAGTGGTGGGTCCCCGACGACGTTGCGTTCGTCGAGAAGCTGCCGCTTACGGCCACCGGCAAGCTGAGCAAGCTGCAGTTGCGCAAGCAGTTCGAAGGGTACGTGCTGCCGGGCGATGCCTGATGTCCTCTGTGGGGCCGGCTTCAGCCGGCCTCTTCCTGTAGGTCAGGCTTTAGCCTGACAGTTCTTAGGCCCGGCTGAAGCCGGCTCCACAGGAAGGGCCTGCCCTCAAACGGCGCCCCCTCGTGCATTCCTGTCCAACGATGGTGCGTAAACACGGCTCTCGTCCGTCTTCTCCTGCCATTCGTCACATGCACGAAACTTGCACCGCGGAAGGTATCGCTGACCGCAACCTTCACGGTGCCAAAGATGGCTACGTCGCTCGTCGCAGTAGAAGAACAGACCGCACGCGAAGATGACCGCACTGCATTGACAAAGGAGGCGTTCCAGCACGCCTTCCTCGACAACCTGTTCTACATCCAGGGCAAGTTTCCGGCGCTGGCGACCAGGAACGACTACTACCAGGCGCTTGCCTATGCGGTGCGCGATCGCATGCTGCAGCGCTGGATCAGTACCGCGGCGGCTTACACGAAGCAGGGCTCGCGCACAGTCGCGTACTTCTCTGCCGAGTTTCTGATGGGGCCGCATCTCGGCAACAATCTCGTGAATCTCGGCATCTACGATGAGGTCCGCAAGGCCGTCACCGAACTGGGACTGGACTTCAACGAGCTGCTGCTCGAAGAAGATGAACCGGGACTCGGCAATGGCGGTCTGGGACGGTTGGCCGCCTGCTTCATCGAATCGCTGGCGACGCTGGAGATTCCGTCGCTTGGCTACGGCATCCGCTACGAATTCGGCATCTTCCATCAGGAAATCGTCGACGGCTGGCAGACCGAGCGCACCGACAAGTGGCTGCGCTTCGGCAATCCCTGGGAAATCGCGCGACCCGAGTGGGCCGTACACGTGAAGCTGGGCGGTTACACCGAGCAATACCACGACGAACTCAACCGCCTGCGCGTTCGCTGGGTGCCGGACCGGCTGGTGGCGGGCGTTCCCTACGACACGCCGATCCTCGGCTATCGCAAGAACACCGCGAATACGCTGCGATTGTGGAAGGCCGAGGCGCCGGAATCGTTCGACTTCGCCGTCTTCAATCGCGGCGACTACTACGGCGCAGTGATGCAGAAGGTCTCTTCGGAAAATCTCAGCAAGGTGCTGTATCCGAACGACGAGCAGCTGCAGGGCAAGGAGCTGCGCCTGTCGCAGCAGTACTTCTTCGTCTCGTGCTCGCTGCAGGACATGTTCCGCATCCTCAAGGTGCAGAAGATTCCGGTCGAGCGCTTCCACGAGAAGTTCGCCGCGCAGCTCAACGACACGCATCCGGCGATCGCCGTGGCCGAACTCATGCGCCTGCTGGTCGATGAGCACGTCGTCCCGTGGGAGCAGGCATGGGAAATCACCCGCAAGACCTTCGCGTACACGAACCACACGTTATTGCCCGAAGCACTCGAATGCTGGCCGCTGCCGTTGTTCGGCCGGCTGCTGCCGCGGCATCTCGAAATCATCTGCGAGATCAATGCGCGCTTTCTGGACGAGGTGCGCATCCGCTTCTACGGCGAGGAGGATCGCATCGCGCGCATGTCGCTGATCGACGAACGCGGCGAGCGCTACGTGCGCATGGCGCACCTGGCGTGTGTCGGCAGTCATGCAGTGAACGGCGTGGCTGAACTGCATTCCGAACTGCTGAAACAGGACGTGCTGAAGGATTTCTACGAACTCTGGCCGCAGCGCTTCGGCAACAAGACCAACGGCGTCACGCCGCGCCGCTGGATGGCGCTCAGCAATCCGCGGCTGACGGAGCTGATTTCATCCAGTATCGGCGCCGGCTGGATCACCGACTTGAGTGAATTGAAGAAGCTCGAACCGCTGGCGCAGGACGGCGCGTTCCGGCAGCGCTGGCTCGACGTGAAGCGTGCGTGCAAGTGCGACTTCGCAGCGGTCGCCTTGAAGAAGACCGGCGTCATCATCGATCCGGATTCCCTGTTCGACGTGCAGGTGAAACGCATCCACGAGTACAAGCGCCAGCATCTCAACATCCTGCATGTCGTTGCGCTCTATCACCGCCTGCGCTCGAATCCGAATGCGGACATCGTACCGCGCACTTTCATCTTCGGCGGCAAGGCGGCACCGGGTTATCACATCGCCAAACTGATGATCAAACTCATCACTTCAGTCGGCGATGTCGTGAATCGCGATCCGGCGGTCCGCGACCGGCTGAAAGTTGTGTTCCTGCCGAACTTCAACGTGAAGAACGGCCAGCGCATCTATCCGGCCGCCGATCTGTCGGAACAGATCTCGACCGCTGGCAAGGAAGCGTCAGGCACGGGCAACATGAAGTTCTCGATGAACGGTGCGCTGACGATCGGCACCATGGATGGCGCCAACATCGAGATCCGCGAAGAAGTCGGCGCGGAGAACTTCTTCCTGTTCGGCCTCGATGCGCACGAAGTCAGCGCACTCAGGTCATCGGGCTACCACCCGTCGAATTATCTGCGCGGAGAGTTGAAGGAAGTCGTCGACCTGATCCGTGGCGGTTTCTTCTCGCGCGGCGACACCGCACTGTTCCGGCCGCTGATCGATGGCCTCGTCTACCACGATCCATACCTGCTGTTCGCCGACTTCGATTCGTATGCCGACGCGCAGCAGGCCGTTTCCGCTGCCTACCAGGACTCCCAGCGCTGGGCGCAGATGTCCATCCTGAACTCGGCGCGCTCGGGTAAGTTCTCGTCGGATCGCACGATCCGCGAATATTGCGACGACATCTGGAAGGCGCCGACCGTGCCGGTGAAGTTGCTGTCGCAGGAGGATGTGAAGGTGGGGTTCATGCAGT